>NZ_JAPTFX010000250.1:0-2906 GCF_030985895.1 Stenotrophomonas sp. Sm6012
GATGGATACGACACGGGTAGAGCCGGCCGCTGGCCGGCAACCCAACCAACCGTACTGCGGTCAGATCAACCCTTCACCGGCCAGCTCGCGCAGCCCGTCCTCGTCGAGGATCTCCACCACGTTCAGGTGGGGCAGGGCGATCAGGCCCTGCTGGCGCAGCTTGGTGAAGGTACGGCTGACTGTTTCCATGGTCAGGCCGAGATGGTCGGCGATGTCGCCACGGCCCATCGGCAACGACACACGCAGGCCGTCGCCGCCAAGACGGGCCTCGCGCGCGGCCAGGCGCAGCAGGAAGTCGGCCAGCTTCTCGGCCGGTTGCAGGCGCGCCAGTGCCAATGCGGCGTCCTGCGCGGCATCCAGCTCCTGGCAGGCGCGCTGCAGCAGCTTGCGCTCCAGGTGCGGGAAACGGCTGCGCAACACCTTCATCTGCGGCAGTGCGACGCGGCACACGCGGCTGTCGGCGATGGCCTCGATGTCGTAGCGATGATGATCGCTGCTGCTGAGGCCGAGGTAGTCCCCGGGCAGCACGAAACCGTTGATCTGGCGGCGGCCGTCGGCCAGGGTGCGCACCAGGCGCAGCGCCCCGGCGGTCAATGTATAGACATGGTCACGCTCTTCGCCGGTGCGGGCCAGCGTGCTGCCCATGCTGACCTGCTGTGAAACAGTGACCTGCTCCAACGCCTGCACTTCGTCGGGCGACAGCGCCGAGCACACCGCCAGGTGGCGAACCGAGCAGTGCAGGCAGTCCAGCGTGGGGCAGGACGGCGAGGCGGGATCGTTGTTGGCGGGCGGAGCGCCGGAAGGCCGTGACATGTTGCGGGGGCGTATCGCGGTCGGGGAGGGCCTTATGATACTTCAAGCGGCCGTTCGACCCTGCCCGAGGCGGGGGCGCTAGAATGTCGCCCCCTCCCACGTCCCGTTCCAGCAGGAGTTCCGCCCGTGATCAAGCCCCGTACCCCGCCCGGCACCCTTGAACTGCTGCCGCGCGAGCAGATTGCGTTCCAGCGCATGCTGGACGTGATCCGCCGCAACTACGAGCGCTTCGGGTTCCTGCCGGTGGAGACGCCGGTGTTCGAGCTGTCCGACGTGCTGCTGACCAAGTCCGGTGGCGAGACCGAGCGCCAGGTGTACTTCGTGCAGTCCACCGGTGCGCTGGCCAATGCCGCCGAATCGGGCGACCGCTCGCTGCCGGAAATGGCGCTGCGCTTCGACCTCACCGTGCCGCTGGCGCGCTACGTGGCCGAGCACGAACACGAGCTGACCTTCCCGTTCCGCCGCTACCAGATGCAGCGGGTCTACCGCGGCGAGCGTGCCCAGCGCGGCCGCTTCCGCGAGTTCTACCAGTGCGACATCGATGTGATCGGCAAGGACAGCCTGAGCGTGCGTTACGATGCCGAAGTGCTGGCGGTCATCCACGCGGTGTTCTCGGAACTGCGCATCGGTGACTTCAGCATCCAGCTGAACAACCGCAAGCTGATGCGCGGATTCTTCGAGAGCCTGGGCGTGGCCGAGGGCGAGCGCCAGCTGGCGGTGCTGCGCGAAGTGGACAAGCTGGACAAGCGCGGTGCCGACTACGTGCGCGAGACGCTGGTGGGCGAGGACTTCGGCATTCCGGCCGAGCAGGTCGAGAAGATCCTGGCCTTCGTCGCCGTGCGTTCGCAGGGCCATGCCGATGCGCTCGCGCAGCTGGCTGCGCTGGAGACCGACGCCGGTTCGTCGGAGATCCTGCGTACCGGCGTGGCCGAACTGCGCGAAGTGCTGCAGCTGGTGCAGGCGCTGGGCGTGCCGGAAACCGCGTACTGCCTGAATTTCTCCATCGCCCGCGGCCTGGATTACTACACCGGCACCGTCTACGAGACCACGCTGACCGACCACCCGCAGATCGGCTCGATCTGCTCGGGCGGCCGTTACGAAGACCTGGCCAGCCACTACAGCAAGTCCAAGCTGCCGGGCGTGGGCATCTCCATCGGCCTGTCGCGCCTGTTCTGGCAGCTGCGCGAGGCTGGCCTGATCGAAGGCATCGAAGGCAGCAGCGTGCAGGCGCTGGTCGCGCTGATGGACGAGCAGGGCATGCCGCAGTCGCTGGATATCGCCCGCCGCCTGCGTGCTGGTGGCATCAACACCGAAGTGCAGATGGAGCCGAAGAAGATCGGCAAGCAGTTCCAGTACGCGGCCAAGGCCGGGATCCGCTTCGTGGTGCTGGCGGGCGAGGACGAACTGGCCCGCGGCGTGGTGGCGGTGAAGGACCTGCTGCGTGAGCAGCAGTTCGAAGTGTCGCGCGATGAGCTGGCCAGCACGCTGCAGGTGGAGCTGGAGCAGTCGAAGGCGATGGCATGAAGCGAGCCGCCGCAGGAGCGTTGAGCGCGCTCCTGCTGGCCGGTTGCCAGAGTGATCCGGTGCTGCTCAGCACACGGATCGGGCCGGCGCACTATCGGCTGCAGGTCGATCGCTGCCATGTGATCGATCGCGCGCAGCTGGAGCAGGACCTGCGGGCGCTGGCCTCGCGGAAGTGCCCGACGGGCGCAGGGGCGTTGGAGAACATCCAGCCATTGCCAAGCCGGCAGGGCAGCCTGTTCGGCGAATGCTTGCGGCGCGGGGCGTTGCAGGCGGAAGTGCGCTGCCACCCCTGAGTCGGGCCAGGTTGTTGATTTGAAAGAAGAGCGCCCGCCTTTTGGTGGGCGTTCTGCGTTTCAGGGCGAACAGCAGTCGAGCATGGCTCGACTCCACAAAAGCCGGTTTCGATCCGACCCACGCCGTTCTGAAAGATCGCGGGAAACTGTCGAAGGCGGGGTGGGGCCGGTGGCAGGGGTGTGAGCGGCATGGATGCCGCGACCAAGCCTACATGGACGTATTTACGGCGTCCCCCTCAACCGGACCCACCCCGCCAACCCACGGATAGCCCGCTT
>NZ_JAPTFX010000251.1:0-2859 GCF_030985895.1 Stenotrophomonas sp. Sm6012
GCGGCCCCCCCGGTGCTGTGGAGATGCGTGCGGGGTCAGATGCCCAGGGCGCTGCGCAGGCCGGCCAGCATGTCCACGCCGTTCTGCTTGGCGATCATGTTGACCACGTCCAGCTCCTGGACGACCAGCGGTCCGTGGGTGAGCTTGTAGTAGTTCAGCGCGAGCGAGATTTTCACCGTGCCCTTCTCGCCGGACTTGGACTCGCCACGATCAATGGCCTTGACCTTGCCGCGCATGTTGTGGACCACGGCGGTGATGCTGCCGTCGCTGGATTCCAGTGCCTCGCGTGCGGTGAAGGAATACTCCTTGCTTTCCACGACATGGAACTTGCCCATGATGTCCGGGTCATCGGCGATGAGGACGGCCTCGGCTTCAAGCTTCTCGTGGCCCAGGGTGATTTCGGTCGGGGCGAACATGCCACCCGCCTGGAAATCCTCGGTCTTCAGCGTCAGCTTCGGAGCGGTGAAGGATTCCACGTTGCCGGCATAGCCCTTGCCATCGACGTAGAAGTTGAAGTTCTTGCGGACGTTGCGCGCCATGCTTAGAAGATCTCCGAGACGTAGTTGTTGTTCATGTGCATGCGGAAGGTCAGCTGTTCACCCGGGTAGGTCGGGGTGAAGTCGAAGTCCCAGTAGAAGCGGCCCTGGGCCACGCTGTCCGCTGCGTTCAGATCGGGGTCGATCCAGCAGTTGCCGCCGAGGATCGCGCCCTGGGTCTTCAGGCCGCGCAGGAAGGCATTGACGCCTTCGCGCACGTCATCGACGTAGGTCTTGCTGATGCCGCGGTCGACAGCCCACAGATGAGCCGCCTCGAGGCTGTCGGCGATGATGTCGGCGGTGCGCACTACGCACAGGAACTGCCACTTCTGGTCGCTGCTGGCGGTACGGTTGCCCCACAGGCGGAAGCCACCTTCGCGGATGATGGTCGCCACGTTGGACTGGTTCAGCAGGTTGGCGCGGCTGGTCGCGTCGGACAGGCCGAAGTCGATGGCACGCGCGGTACCGACCACGCCGTTGAGTTCCAGGTTCGACGGCGACGCCCACCAGCCGCGTTCGTTGTCGCTGCGGGCGATGGCGCCGGCCACGGCACCGGAGGCGTAGCGGGTGACGATGGCATCACCGGACTGCACCAGCAGCGCCGGGTCGACCACGTAGACGCGCTTGGAACCGGTCAGAGCGGTGGTGCTCTTGGCGGCGTCATCGTTGCTGTTCGGGCCGTCCTTGATGATCACCGCGCGCAGCTTGTCGGCGATGCCGAGCAGCTCGGCCACGACCGGGTTGGCCAGTACCGCCTCGGGCTTGGCCGGATCGGTGGGATGCACATGGGTGAAACCCGGTGCGACCAGGATGCGCGGCTTGACGCCGACGATGGACTTGGCCGCCAGCAGGGCATGCACGCCTTCATAGGCGCCGGTCTGTGCGTTCACACCGCCCAGCACGTTGGCCAGGGTGGCGCTTTCGTTGGCACCGTTCTCGACGCGGATGACGACGACGACAGCACTGGACTGATCGAAGATCGCATCGAGTGCGCCGGGCAGCGTGCCGGCTTCGGCGCCGGTCTTGGCCGACAGCTTGGCCGCCTGCGAGGGCGAGGTCACCAGGACGGGGGTGTTGATGGGGAACGCTTCGGTATCAGCCAGCGGTGCGGTGCCGACGATGCCGATCACGCTGCTGGAGGCGATGGCAATCGAGCGGGCACCGGTATCGATGTTGACGACCTGTACGCCATGGAGAAATTCGGTCATTCGGGGTTCTTCCTCGGTGTGGGTGTGTGCCGGCAGATGCAGGCGACGGGGTAATATTCGGAGAAGGCGGCGCTGGCGATAATTGCAATCGTGGCCGCGGCGTCATTCCAGGATGGGTCCGGTGTCACCACGCGAGTGCGATGCGCTCATGTAGACCTGGTCTTCGCGCGCCAGGACGACGCCGGTGCTGGCTCGGCGAATCTCGACAATGAGGCTGCAGCCCGCGCTGCCATGGACAACGTCGAATCCGCAGTAGCGATCGGTACCGAGATTCAACCAGGCACCCGTTCCGGAAGGATTCGCATCGCCTTCGACCTTGGTGTAGCGGATCTCGAAGTTGCTCGCGATACCACGGATGAGCCATGGACCGAAGGTGCGGGTGACGCCGTTGGGGTTGTTCGTCCACGTCTGCACCATGCCGTTGGACTTGAAGCTGAAGGCCGCGTGTCCATTGGGCGCAGCGCCGGCGTAGGACGAGCCGCCGATGCTCGGGTTGGGGATGGTGACCGCGTCGTACTGCGCGGTGCCCCGGGCCGCCCACAGGTTCGACACGTCCATGCCGCCGATGCGATGCCCGACGTCCGCACGCTTGCTGCCGTACTGGATGTGGGCGTAGCGGCGGCTCAGGTCGGTGCCGCCGACGCGGCGGCCCGAATCCTGTGCCAGCGGACCTTCTACATAGGGATCGAACAGGTCATCGAAATCCGTGCCGCCGGAGCGATAGCCACTGGCCATATCAACGCTCCGCCTTCAGGGCGCGAACCTCGGCCGACAGCTCCTGGATGGCCTTGGCCAGGACCGGCAGCAGCTGGTCGAGCTTGACCGATGCCACGCGCTCGCCCTGGAACTCGACGCCTTCCAGGTCGACCGCTTCCGGCACCAGTTCGGCCAGCTGCTCGGCGACGAAGAACAGGCGGCGACGACCGTCGTCGTTGTACTCGGGCTTGTAGTGGCCGGCTGCCAGTTCCATCTGTTCGACAGCCGCCAGGCCGTAGGGGAGGGTGCCTTCGATGTTCTTCAGCTTGCGGGAGGAGCCCATGGACCGGCCAGAGTTCTGTAGACACTCAGTTGCCGCTCTGCGCGTAGCGCCTTTCAAACTCTACCGGTGACACGCC
>NZ_JAPTFX010000252.1:0-2789 GCF_030985895.1 Stenotrophomonas sp. Sm6012
CCCCCCCCCCCCCCCCCCCGCACTACCGGGTTGCTACAATTGCCGCTCTGTTTCCCCCAAGCTCCGGAGCGACCCATGTCCCGCCAGATCATCAACACCGAAAAGGCTCCCGCCGCCATCGGCCCGTACTCGCAGGCCGTGCGCGCCGGCAACACCGTGTACTTCTCCGGGCAGATCCCGCTCGACCCGGCTACCGGCGACATCGTCGGCGCCGGTGACGTCGAAGCCCAGGCCCGTCGCGCCTTCGACAACCTCAAGGCCGTGGCCGAAGCCGCTGGCGGCTCGCTGGACAAGGTCGTGCGCCTGGGCCTGTACCTGACCGATCTGGGCGAGTTCGCCAAGGTCAACGCGGTCATGCAGGACTACTTCCAGGCGCCGTACCCGGCCCGTTCCACCATCGAAGTGTCCGGCCTGCCGAAGGGCGCCAACTTCGAGGTCGACGCGGTGATGGTCATCGACTGACCGCCACGTGGCACGCAAGGCGGCGGTCACCCCGGTCCTGTCACCGTCCGGCGAAGCATCCCTGGCGATGCTTGCTGGCGTGGGCCCGGCCGTGGCCGCCAAACTGCAGGCGCGTGGCCTGGCCACCCTGCAGGATCTCTGGCTTCACCTGCCGCTGCGCTATGAAGACCGCACCCGGCTGACCCGCATCGAAGACCTGCGCAACGGCGTGCCGGCGCAGGTGGAAGGGCGGGTGGTCGCGGTCGAGCGCGGCATGCGCTACCGGCCGATGCTGAAGGTTGCGGTAGAGGACGAGGGGCAGGGCACCCTGGTGCTGCGCTTCTTCCATTTCCGCCAGCAGCAGGTCGGCCAGTTCGCGGTCGGCAACCGGCTGCGCTGCTTCGGCACGCCCAAGCCCGGCCATCTCGGCCTGGAGATCGTCCACCCCAGCTACCAGGTGCTGGGCCGCAATGACGATCCTGAACTCGGCGACCGCCTCGACCCGGTGTATCCCACCGTCGAAGGCGTTGGCCCGATGACCCTGCGCAAGCTGATCGGCCAGGCCCTGGACCGCCTGCCCGAGGAAAGCACGCTGGAACTGCTGCCCAGTGGTTGGCTGGACGGCCTCAAGCTGCCCTCGCTGCGCAGCGCGCTGCTGACCGTGCACCGGCCGCCGCCGGATGCCGACCTGGCCGCGCTGGCCGCCGGTACCCATCCGGCGCAGCGTCGCCTGGCGATGGAAGAACTGCTGGCGCACCACCTCAGCCTGCGTCGCCAGCGCATCGCATTGCAGGCGCATCACGCGCCGCCGCTGGCCGGCCCCGGCACGCTGGCCAAGGCACTGCTGAAGCAGCTGCCGTTCGCGCTGACCGGTGCGCAGGCACGCGTGTTCAAGCAGATCCGCGAAGACCTGTCGCGGCCCAGCCCGATGCTGCGGCTGGTGCAGGGCGACGTCGGTTCCGGCAAGACCGTGGTTGCCGCGCTGGCGGCGATGCTGGCGGTGGAGCAGGGCAAGCAGGTCGCATTGGCCGCGCCCACCGAACTGCTGGCCGAACAGCATCTCAACAACCTGCGCGGCTGGCTGGAACCGCTTGGCGTGCGCATCGCCTGGCTGGCCGGCAAGGTCACCGGCAAGGCGCGCGCCAAGGTGATGGAACAGGTCGCCAACGGCGAGGCGCAGGTGGTGGTCGGTACCCACGCGCTGATGCAGGACGCGGTGGTGTTCCAGGACCTGGCGCTGGCCATCGTCGATGAGCAGCACCGCTTCGGCGTGCACCAGCGCCTGGCCCTGCGCGACAAGGGCGCGGGCGGCAACAGCGTGCCGCACCAGCTGGTGATGACCGCAACGCCGATTCCACGCACGCTGGCGATGTCCGAATACGCGGATCTGGACGTGTCGGCCATCGACGAACTGCCGCCTGGCCGCACCCCGGTGCAGACCGTGGCACTCAACAACGACCGTCGTCCCGAGCTGATCGAGCGCATCGCGCTGGCCTGCCGGGAAGGGCGGCAGGTGTACTGGGTGTGCACGCTCATCGAGGAAAGCGAAGAGCTGGATGCAACGCCCGCGCAGGCCACCTACGAATCGCTGCAGGCGCTGCTGCCGGGCGTGCGCGTCGGGCTGGTGCATGGCCGCCTGAAGGCGGCCGAGAAGCTGGCGACGATGGTGGCGTTCAAGGCCGGCGAGATCGACCTGCTGGTCGCGACCACCGTCATCGAAGTGGGCGTGGACGTACCCAATGCCTCGCTGATGGTGATCGAGAACGCCGAGCGGCTGGGCCTGGCCCAGCTGCACCAGCTGCGTGGCCGCGTCGGCCGCGGTTCGGCCGTGTCGCGCTGCGTGCTGCTGTACCAGGCGCCGCTCTCGCAGATGGCGCGCGAGCGCCTGCAGACCATGCGCGAAACCAACGATGGTTTCGTCATCGCCGAGAAGGACCTGGAGCTGCGCGGCCCCGGCGAACTGCTCGGCACCCGCCAGACCGGACTGGCCGGATTCCGCATTGCCGACCTGGCCCGCGACGCCGGCCTGCTGCCCGGCGTGCACGACCTCGCCGAACGCCTACTGGCCCAGCAACCCGCACTGGCCGACCGCGTGGTGCAGCGCTGGATCGGCACCGCCGTGCGCTACGCGTCGGCGTAATGCCGTCTGGGTGGGCGTGGACCTTGGTCGACACATCCACGCTGCGCGCGTGAGCCGAGCATGGCTCGACTTTTTCGATGAATTCGTGGATGTGTCGACCAAGGTCGACACCCACCAACAGCAGCAGAAATCTGTCGAAGGCGGGGTGGGTCCGGTTGCGGGGGCGTGAGCCGCATGGATGCGGCGACCGAGCTTACATGGACGTACT
>NZ_JAPTFX010000253.1:0-2644 GCF_030985895.1 Stenotrophomonas sp. Sm6012
GCGTGGGCGTGCGGTTCCGAATGTCTCCAGTGGCGTGCGCCATGGCCTGGCGCGCGTGCTGTCCAAGGCCGGCGTGTGCTCGCGCAGCGAGGCCGCGCGCTGGATCGCCGAAGGCCGTGTGCGGGTGTCCGGCCGCATCGTCCGCGATCCGGAGTTTCCGATTGGCCAGCCGGCGCCGCCGATCGAGCTCGACGGCCAGCCGCTGGCAGCGCCACAACGCCTGTACCTGATGCTCAACAAGCCGCGCGGGGTGGTGACCACCGTGCAGGATGAGCGCGGCCGCGACACCGTGTATCGCTGCTTTGATGGTGCCGGCCTGCCATGGATCGCACCGGTCGGGCGGTTGGACAAGGCCAGCGAAGGGCTGCTGCTGTTCAGCAATGATCCGCAGTGGGCTGCGCGCCTGACCGACCCGCAGAGTGGGCCGGACAAGACCTACCACGTGCAGGTGGATGGCATGCCCGATCACGCCACCCTGGAGGCACTGCAGGCGGGCGTGGAGGACGAAGGCGAGTTCCTCGCCGCCCAGTCCGTGCGCGTGCTGCGCAGCGGTGACAAGACCGCATGGCTGGAGGTGGTCCTCGACGAGGGCCGCAACCGCCATATCCGCCGCCTGTTGGCGGCCTTCGACCTGCAGGTGCTGCGCCTGGTCCGGGTTGCGATCGGTGGGCTGGTGCTCGGCGATCTCGGCAAGGGCCAATGGCGGGTTCTGGAGGTCAGCGACCAGCAGCGGCTGGGGGCCGCTGCACCGGGCTGACCATCGCCCGCGGCCGGCGGTTGCCGGCCACCGTTCCAGGCGTAGGGGCGCCTGGTTGTTGAATTTCCCGAACGGAGCCTGCCCATGTACCACCTGACCCTCAACCAAACCCTGCGCTGTGCAGGCCTGCTGCTGCCGATGGTGTTGCTGACCGCCTGTGGCGGCCACAAGAAGGTGGCCAAGGCGGAAACGCCGGCCGAGACCCCCGTGGTGGAAGTGAAGACCCCGGAGCTGGATGGCCGCGGCAGCTACCGCTTCCTGATGAGCGACGGCGACAGGAAGATGACCGCCGACGAGTTCGATGCCTGGATGAAGGCCAACGGCATCCGCGTTGCCAAGGGCAATGGCCAGGACGCCGCCGCCAAGCCGGTGGTGGTGGCCAGCAAGGATCAGCCCAAGGACAAGAAGAAAAAGAAATAAGGCCTGCGGGTGCCGACCCTGGTCGGCACGTCCTCAAGCCCCGGTGGGTGCCGACCCTGGTCGGCACGCTCTGCGTGTGGGATCAACCCTTGATCACGCCCAGCTCGACGCCGATGCGGGTGAAGGCATCGATCGCGCGGTCCAGGTGCTCGCGGCTGTGTGCCGCACTGATCTGGGTGCGGATGCGGGCCTGGCCCTTGGGCACTACCGGGAAGAAGAAGCCGATCGCATAGATGCCTTCTTCGAGCAGGCGCTCGGCGAACTTCTGTGCCAGTGGCGCGTCGTACAGCATCACCGGGCTGATCGGATGCACGCCCGGCTTCACGTCGAAGCCGGCGGCGGTCATCTTCTCGCGGAAGTAGGCGGTGTTCTCGGCCAGGGTGCCGCGCAGGTCGTCAGCGGCGGCCAGCATCTCGAACGCCTTGATGCCGGCGGCGACCACGTGCGGTGGCAGCGAATTGGAGAACAGGTACGGGCGCGAGCGCTGGCGCAGCAGTTCGATCACCTCGGCGCTGGCGCAGGTGAAGCCGCCCAGTGCACCGCCCATGGCCTTGCCCAGGGTGCCGGTGATGATGTCGATCTTCTCCAGTACGCCCTTGACCTCGGCCGAGCCACGGCCGGTGGCGCCGAGGAAGCCGGTGGCATGGCATTCGTCGATGTGCACCAGCGCGTTGTACTTCTTCGCCAGCGCGGTGATCTCGTCCAGCGGCGCGATGAAGCCGTCCATCGAGAACACGCCATCGGTGGTGATCAGCTTGGTCTTACAGCCGGCGGCATCGGCGGCCTGCAGCTGGGCTTCCAGGTCGGCCATGTCACAGTTGGCGTAGCGGAAGCGCTTGGCCTTGCACAGGCGAACGCCGTCGATGATGGACGCATGGTTCAGCGCGTCGGAGATGATCGCGTCGTTCTCGCCGAGCAGCGGCTCGAACAGGCCACCGTTGGCGTCGAAGCAGGCCGCATACAGGATGGTGTCCTGCTTGCCGAAGAAGTCGGCGATCTGCTTCTCCAGCTGCTTGTGCAGGTCCTGGGTGCCACAGATGAAGCGCACCGAGGCCATGCCGAAGCCGTGGGTATCCAATGCGTCCTTGGCGGCCTGGATCAGGTCCGGATGGTCGGCCAGGCCCAGGTAGTTGTTGGCACAGAAGTTCAGCACCTTGCGGCCGTCGTCGAGGGTGATCTCGGCCGACTGGGGGCTGGTGATGATCCGCTCGGACTTGAACAGGCCCTGGGCGCGGATGGCGTCCAGTTCCTCGGCGTAGTGGCGGGTCAGGGCGGAGGAGGCGTCGGTCATGGCGTGGGCACGGCTCAGCACGGGGAAACCGCCGATTCTACCGGGCAACGATGGCCATCGACCGGGCCGGGCGGGGCACCGCCATGGCCGGCACATGTTGCATCGCAATAGCAAACGGGTTAAAAATTCGTGAACCGCGCCTGTCTGGCGCCGGTTGCCCGCTCCCCCTTCCCGCC
>NZ_JAPTFX010000254.1:0-2628 GCF_030985895.1 Stenotrophomonas sp. Sm6012
TCATGAACCCGTCCGGCGGGCTGCGGTTTCCGGCCAGCGGCCGGCACTACCCGTGTGTCATTTCGGGGGCTGGATGCGGACCCGGATTTCTTCCTCTTCCGGGGGAGCCGGTTGGGCAGGGGCCTGTTGCGGCTGCGCCTGTTGGGTAGGGACCGGTGCGGCCGGCGCCGGGGTGCCGCGATGGCGCAGGCCGATCACCAGCGCCACGCCGGCGATCACCACCAGCAGGGCGATGCGGATGCGCCAGGCCCAGCCGCGGCCGCCGCTGCCCTGTTCCGGCATGTCGCGGAAGGCGAACTCGGCGGTCGGGTGGTCGCGTCGGGTGGTGTCGAGCAGGCGCGCGTCACGCAGGATTTCGCGTGCGCGCGGCTGGTCGTCGGCGCGCACGATCCACACCGCCGGGTAGGCGCTGGCGTTGCCCAGGTCGGTATAGCTGAACTGGCCGCGGCGGCGGGTCTTGTACGAGCGCCCGTTGGTCACCTTGACCTCGATGCCATGCCCGCGCAGGAGCTCGGCCACGCCTTCCACGGTTTCCACGCGCTGGCTGCTGAAGATCTGGCGCATCGGATTACTCCTTGGCCGGCACGGCGGCCGCCGCTGCCTGGTCGGGAACGACGCGGATCAGGCCTTCCTGCGCGGTGCTGGCCACCAGCACGCCGTTGCGGGTGAAGAACTGGCCGCGGGCCAGGCCGCGCGAATCCTGCGCGCTGGGGCTGTCCAGCGAGTACAGCAGCCAGTCGTCGGCACGGAACGGGCGGTGGAACCAGATGGCGTGGTCGAGCGAGGCCATCTGCACATGCGGGTGGTAGTAGCTGATGCCGTGCGGGAACGTCGCGGTACCCAGCAGATGGAAGTCGGAGGCATAGGCCAGCAGCGCCTGGTGCAGCTCGGGCGCATCGCCGACCGGCTCGCTCAGGCGCAGCCACACCTGGTGGTAGGGCGGGCGCTTGGGCGGGTTCAGTTCGTCACGCGGGTAGACGTGGCGGAACTCGAACGGGCCGCCGCGCGACAGCCACCGCTGCACCTTGATCGGCAGCCGCTCCAGCACTTCGGCTGGCAGCGGACGATTCGGTTCGATGTCTTCCGGTTGCGGCACTTCGGGCATCTTGTGCTGGTGCTCGGCCCCGGTTTCGGCCTGCTGGAACGAGGCCGCGCAGAAGAAGATCACCTTGCCGTGCTGGATCGCGGTGACCCGGCGCACCGAGAAGCTGCCGCCATCGCGGGTGCGGTCCACGTCGTAGACGATCGGGTGGTCGATGTTGCCGGCGCGCAGGAAGTAGGCGTGCAGCGAGTGCACGTGGCGGCCGTTGTCGACCGTGGCCTGCGCCGCGGCCAATGCCTGGCCCAGCACCTGCCCGCCGAACACGTACTTGGTGCCGATGTCGCGGCTCTGCCCGCGGAACAGGTTGTCCTCCAGCCGCTCCAGGGTGAGCAGGTCGATCAGCTCGGAGACGACGGGTTCGGGCGTGTCGTTCAAGGGGGCAGCCACAGCAATGAAGAGGGCCTGATTATACCGGTGCAGGCCGGCACTGCCGCTTACTTGCCGAGCCGCGCCACCAGTGCCTGCAGGGCGTTCTGTGCATCCGGGGCGAACCAGGCTTCGACGAAGCGGTCCAGCTGGATCAGGTCAGGGTGCAGGGCTTCGTGCAGGTCGGCGCGGGCAACCGCGCGGGTCAGCAGCATCGGCTGGCGCGGCTGCTTGAGCAGGTTCTGCAGCCAGGCCACCGCGCGGGCCACCACCAGGTCGCCCTCGGCCAGTTCATCGACCAGGCCGATCTGCAGCGCCTGTTCGGCCGGCACCAGCGAGCCGGTGGTCAGCAGGACCCCGGCGCGGTGCACGCCCACCGCGCGGCGCAGCAGGCGCTGGATGCCCTCCGGTGCGATCAGGCCCACCTGCACTTCGTTCAGGCCGATGGCATACGGGCGCGACGGCTCGGTGCTGCGCGCCATCACCCGGTAGTCGCAGCACAGCGCCAGCACGCAGCCGCCGGCCGGGGCGTGGCCGGTGATCGCCGCGACCACCGGGATGCGGCTCTCGGCCAGCGTGCGCACGGCGCCGAAGAAGGCGTTCCAGGTGTCCAACAACTTGTGCTTGTCATCGCCGTGCGAGAGCAGGTGCGGCACGTCCATGCCACCGGTGAAGATGCGTTCGCTGCCCGACAGCACGATGCCGTGCGCATCTTCGGCCATGGCCAGCTCGATGGCGTGGATCAACTGCCGGCACAGTTCGGTGTCCAGTGCGTTGACCGGCGGCCGCGCCAGGCGCAGTTCGCGGATGGGGCCATGGTTGATCACCTCGATGAGCGTCGTCATGCTGCGGTCTCGTTGCGAAGAAGGAACCTGGGCGATGATAACCAAACCATTCGTTGGCGTATTGTTGATGATGTGTGCGGCCGCAGCATCGGCTTCTGCCGCCGAGACCACGTGCGTCACCGTCGAGCAGGGCTGGGCGCGGCTGCCGCCGAATCCGGCGATGCCGATGACCGCCGGCTACGGCGCGATCCACAACCGCTGCGGCAAGGCGGTGGTGATTACCGGTGCGGCCAGCAGCAGCTTTGGTGATGTGTCGCTGCACGAGACCACGATCACTGACGGGGTCAGCCGGATGCGCGCGATCGAGCGCCTGCC
>NZ_JAPTFX010000255.1:0-2607 GCF_030985895.1 Stenotrophomonas sp. Sm6012
ACGCTCAGGAGGCAAAACGCTACCGGCGAAAGCGCTCTAGCGCGTAGCGTGCTGTTAGCTTTTTTGCTCTTGCCCGAAGGGCCGAACCGACCCCGAAGGGGGCGACTTTGCGAAGCAAAGTGTAGTGAGTGCCCTTGTGTAGATTTTCGCCTTGCGCTTTCTCGCTTTTTTGCTTGCATGGATGGATGAGCCAGTTCGCCATCCTCCGCGTCGGAAAACTCAAAGGCTGGGGGTCTGTGCGCTCTGCGGGAGGTCACAACCTCCGCACGCGCGCGACCCCAAACGCCGACCCCAACGGACCCGCGCCGCGTGTCCTTCATGGCGGCTCGGACCTCGGCGACGCCGTGGCCGACCGCCTGCGGGAAGCCGGGGTTAAAAAACCACGGCGTGACGCGGTGCTCTGCTCGGAGATGGTGCTGACGGGTTCGCCTGAGCGCATGGCCTCGATGTCGGGGGCCGAGCTGGAAGCGTGGGCCGCTGACAACGTGGCTTGGCTCCGTGAGGAACACGGGGCCAACCTCGTCCAGGTCGTGTTGCACCTGGACGAACGAACCCCCCACCTCCATGCCGCCGTAGTCCCGGTGAACCGGGACGGCGGCCTGTCGGCCAAGCGCTATTGGGGGGAGGCGGCGGGCCTGTCTGCGCTGCAGACGGCCTACGGCAACCGGATGGCCCCCCACGGCCTACAGCGGGGGGTGATGGGGTCGAAGGCCCAGCACGCGACGCTGAGGGCCTTCTACGGCGCTCTGGAGGCCGCGCACTCCCCTACCCCGCCCGGTCCCATGCCGTCCCGGCCTCGGGCCGAGGACGGGGCACGGCTGGGGCTGGTGAGGGCGGGGGCGGTGGCGGACGCGGAACGCGGCTGGCGCCGGCAGTTGGTGCGGTGGGGCAAGGCGTTGTTGGCCAGCGAGGAAAATGCCCGGTTGGCGGCGGCTGGCTTGGCCAGCGAAAACCGGGCCATGCGGCGGGAGCGGGCGGCGACGGCGTTAGCGTTAACCCGCGCCCGGACCATCGCCAAGACCTGGCGCTTGCTGTCGCGGGTTGTCCCCGATGACCTGGCGGCGTTGGTTCTCCGTGCGCAACGCCAGGACAGGGCGGCCCGGCTCGAAGAGCGGCGACGGCAGACCGCCGAGCACGAGGCCGCCTATGACCGGGAACAGGCCCTGCGGGCGGCCGCCCAGCGGCCGCAGGTGGCGGTCCCTGCCGGGACCGGGGGGGTGGGGGGAACCCCCACGGAGACGGCCCCCGGCAGGGGGCCCGCTCTTGGGCCGTCCGGCCCGCCCCGGCGACCCGGTTTTGGGCCCCGGTAGGGGCCGCTTTTTGACCCCCGCAGGGGGTGCTTTTCCCTTTACTTGATACCTAAGGGATATCTCCAACTTCCGAAAACCCTGTTGAGCCCTTGTGGCACAAGGGTTTCAGGGGTGGTCTTGCGGGGGAGGATTTTTTTGGTACAAAGAGAAAGGCCCCGGCGGTAACCGGGGCCTTCAAAGAGTGGTCTGGCGGGATTGGCGTCCCCCTGACCGAGGCACCTACGGCGATAGGCACAAGATGAGACTACACACGACCGGGCGACCCGGCAAGAGCAAGACCAGGACAAAGGCTGAACCATCGAAACGGTGGGAATACTTGTCCGACAGCAGCCCCAAAGACCGGTCGTGGGACACCCACCGCAGCGAAGCGGAGGGGGTGGAAGAGCACTTGAAGAGCCCCGGCACGGAACGGTGGATTTGGAAGCAAGGCAAGCGCGTCGAGGAATGTTCTCCGTCGCTTGGCTTTGCCCTCACCGCTGACCCGGAGACTGGGGAAGCCGGTTTGAAGTTGGCGCAAGCCAAGTTCTGCCGGGTTCGCTTCTGCCCAGTGTGTCAGTGGAGACGTTCCCTCATGTGGCAAGCCCGCTTCCATCAAGCGTTGCCGGAGTTGTTGGCTACCGTGCCGGATGCGCAGTTTTTGTTCCTTACCGTGACAGTGCGGAACTGCGCGATTTCGGATCTGCGCGAAACGCTAAAAACGATGGGCAAGGCATGGAACCGCTTCACCCAACGACGAGAGTTCTCAGCGATTGAAGGCTGGATAAGAACCGTTGAAGTCACACGCGGAAAAGACGGTTCGGCGCATCCGCATTTCCATGCGTTGTTGTTAGTCAAACCGAGCTACTTCAAAAAGCATTACGTGGCTCAATCGCAGTGGCTTCAGGCGTGGCGCGAAGCGGCTCGCCTCGACTACATCCCTCAAGTCCACATCACGAAAGTGAGGACTAAAAAAGCCGACCGCTTGGCCTTGGGAGATGACGCATTGGCGCTTCGCAAGGCCGCGGCTGAAACGCTGAAATACAGCGTAAAGCCGTCGGACATGCTGGCCGACCGCGAATGGTTCCTTGAGCTTGTTAGGCAAACTTTCCGAACGCGTGCCATCGCGTCGGGGGGTGTGCTGAAAGACGTCTTGCGGGAAGAAGAAGAAACCCAACAAGATTTGCTCCTGGGCGATGACGAAAAACCACCGGAACCTGAGTTGCCGGTGTTGAGGTTTGACTACGCTCAGGAGGCAAAACGCTACCGGCGAAAGCGCTCTAGCGCGTAGCGTGCTGTTAGCTTTTTTGCTCTTGCCCGA
>NZ_JAPTFX010000256.1:0-2590 GCF_030985895.1 Stenotrophomonas sp. Sm6012
CCCCATGCAAGCAGGTACCGCGAGGCAGCCGGCCAGCGGCCGGCACTACCCCAAGCCGTCAGCGCGGCTGCTTCACCGGCAGCACCACGCGGAAGCGCGAGCCGACGCCCGGGGTACTGTCCAGGTCGATGCGGCCGTGGTGCTTGTTGATGATGCTGTAGGAGATCGACAGGCCCAGCCCGGTGCCGCTGCCCACCGGCTTGGTGGTGAAGAACGGATCGAAGATGCGCTGGCGCAGTTCCGGCGAGATGCCGCCGCCGGTGTCTTCGAACTCGACCCAGACATGATCGCCATCAACGCCGGTGCGCACGGTGATGGTGCCGCGCTCGGCGATGGCGTGGCCGGCGTTGAGCAGCAGGTTCATGTAGACCTGGTTCAGTTCCGACGGCAGGCACTCCACCAGCGGCAACTGGCCGAACTCGCGCACCAGGGTGACCTTGTACTTGAGCTCGTTCCAGATGATGTTGATGGTCGATTCCAGGCCCGCATGCAGGTCGACCAGCTTCCACGACTCATCGCGACCGGAGTAAGAGAAGTCCTTCAGGTCGCGCACGATGCGGGTGACCCGCTCGATGCCCTCGCGCGACTCGGCCATCAGCTGCGGCAGGTCGCGGCTGATGAAATCGATGTCGAGGCGGTCACGGATATCGTCGATCTCCGGAATCAACGCCTTCGGATCCGGCGCACGCAGGGCGCGCTCGTAGGCCTCGATCACGGTGAACAGGCTGCGCAGGTATTCCTGCAGGCTGCCCAGGTTGGAGTGCACGTAACCGATCGGGTTGTTGATCTCGTGCGCCACACCCGCGGCGAGCTGGCCGATCGAGGCCATCTTCTCCGACTGCAGCAGCTTTTCCTGGGTGCCGTTGAGGCGCAGGTAGGCCTGGCGCAGTTCGGCGTGGCGCTGCTGCAGCTCGCGTTCGTAGTCTTCCTGCCCTTCGATGTGGCGGAACAACGCCAGGAAGTGCCCTTCGCCAACCGGGCCGTGGTGGTACAGGTGGGCGATGACCACGCCCTCGCCCAGCGGCAGGCTGCCGTTCCAGTGACCATGCTGGCGCGCCTGCTCCAGCGCGTCGGGCGGCAACAGTTCACGCAGGCGCTGCGGCGGCGGCAATGCGCCGTCTTCGCCGTTGGCCAGCAGGTTCTGCGCGGCCGGATTGGCCAGGGCCACCTGCCCGTCCTCGGTGAACAGCAGCAGGCCTTCGCGCAGGCGCTCAAGCAGCGCCTGCAGCACCGGCTGCGGCGGAAGGGGGGCGGTAACCAGGGCGTTGGCAGCGGACACGGCAACTCGGGGCGTTCGAACAGGCGCCCAATATACGCGGTCACGCGGCGGGCTTCAGCCCGCAGGGAGGGGGCGGCGGGCGGTGACCGTGTGCGACTGGCCCTTGGCGTCGTAGGCCGAGGCGTCTTCGGTACGGCCCAGCTGGCGCAGCGCCCAGTTGACCTCACGGCGGCGGCGCGACAGCAGCACACCGTTGGCCCGGTTGCGTTCGGCCAGTTCCTGCAGCTGTTCGCCCTCGCCGACCGGCGGTGCGCCTTCCAGCGCACGCAGTGCTTCCAGCTTGGCGCCGGTGGCACGGATCAGGGCGTGCACGTCGTGCTCGACCAGGGCCTGGCGCTCAACGTCCAGGGCCTGGGCGAGACGCTGCAGCGGCTCGCTCATCGCTGCGGTCATCCCTGCAGCTGCTGGTCCAGATCGAGCATGCGCGAAGCGATCGCGTCCGGATTGATCTTGTAGGTGCCGTTCTGCAGCGACTCGCGCACGGCGGCCACGCGCTGGGCGTCGATCGCCGGGGCGGTGGTCAGCTCACGCTCGATGGCCTGCAGATTGGTGGCCTCGCCGGTCAGGCGCAGGCTGTCGGCGGCCTCGACCGGGCGTGCCGGCGAATCGCTGCTGACGCCGGGCTTGCTGGCCGGGGTCGTCACGCTGCGCAGTGCCTGGGGGACCTGCAGGTTGCCGTCGATTTTCTGGCTCATGGGGTGTCCTGGAGTTGCCGTTCACAAGGGATAACGGCCGCTGGGCCGTGATCTTTAGGGATATTCTGCGGTAATTCAACGCGCCACGATTACGTCACCTGCGGCATCGACCGTGCCCTGCACGATCCTCCGCGAGGACAGGTTCTCCACCGAGACCCGTTCATTCTCGCCCGCGTCACCCATCGCACGGCCGGCAATGCGCACCTCGACCGAGCCGCGACGCGACACCAGGGCCACATTGTCTCCTCGCTTGATGAGACGCTGCACCACCAGGTCGTTGTTCGACAGCAGGGCCCCGGCCTGCAGCGGACGGCGGGCAATGCGGCCGATCGCCGCGTTGGGATCGGCCAGCACCGCACCGGCAATCCGGGCAGCATCACGCTGGGCAGTGGTGATATCGGCGGCGGTGAGGGTTTCTCCAGTGCCGATTCCGCGATTGAGCACCAGCACGGTCTGGTTGCGCCGTACCTTCACCGGCACGAACAGGCGCCAACCGCCTGCATCGGGACAGCTGACCTCCACCGTGGTGTTGGCAGTGGGCTGCACCTGCAACGCACCGCCACACTTCGGCAGGCGCAGCGCGTCGGCCACCTGGGCCTCGCCTTCGCGGCCGGCC
>NZ_JAPTFX010000257.1:0-2455 GCF_030985895.1 Stenotrophomonas sp. Sm6012
TGACCCACCGGAGCGGTATGCTCCCCAACCTGGACTCTACTAAGTAGCTAGTGGCCCTGAGAAAGGGGGCAGGTCACTGGCATAAGCTTAGACATAAACCCTGCGCGAAACACTGTATTAACCGAGACCCTATCGTTCTAACGTAAGACCGATGACTTCCCTGCCACTAACGGGAGATACCGATGTTCAGTGATTGCGATCGGCTGCACATCTACCTTGATCACGAGACTCAGAATCTAGCAATGTCGATTCGATTGCTCTCCCCAGATCTAAGGCAAAAGAAGTTACGGCAGCTTGCTGACATGATTGCTGAGATAGCGGCCGCGGCGAATGGGACGCCCGACGAATGCCAAGTACTGGATCGCCTCGACCGCACTACCCAACAAGTTTGGGCGATCATTAGATCTGCGGAAACTAGCGAGAGCACTTCCAATATCTCGTGAGACTGCCTTTCGGCGGATTGGAATTCCCAGTCTTTGGTGGACACCTGATCGAGGGTGGCGATGCGCTGCCTCGAACTCTTCAGGACTGACCCCGCCCAGATGGCTGTGGTGGCGTTTTGGATTGTAAAACCCATCGATGTAGTCGGATATGTCCTAGGTCGCCACGTCACGATTTGCGTAGATGCGCGTCTTGATCTGTTCTTTTTTGAACTGTTGAAGAAGGGCTCAGCTGCCGCGTTGTCCCAGCAGTTGGCACGTCTGCTCATGCTTGGCTCAAGGTAGTTGTCTTTGCAGAAACGCTGCCATGCATCGCCTCCGTCTTGCGAGCCTTGATCCGAGTGAATCAGGGTTTTGCGACGACATCGGCTGCGCACGGCTTTCATCACGACACCCAGAACAAGTTCGCGATGAATCGTTGGTCTGACAGCCCAGCCACCAAACCTGCGTGAGAAAAGATCCAAAACAACCGCCAGAGATAGCCAACCCTGCCAGGTGCGATGTAGGTGATATCCGTCACCCATGCCTCGTTCGGGCGCGGTACGGTGAACAGACGCTGGATTAAATTGGGGATCAACACGTGAGATTTTGGCGCGGGGATGTGCCGTACGCGATAGCCATGCAGCGCGTGCAATCCGCTCACCCGCATCAAGCGAGCAACCCGATGTTTGCTGCATGTCTCCTCGTGCTCCCTCAGGCCGACAAGCACCCTGGATGCGCCATAAGTTCCGTGGCTGGCGGTAAACCAGGCTCGTATAAAGCGAAGCAACCGCGCCTCTTCTTGCGCTCGATTGGAAATCGGATGTTCACGCCATGCGTAGTAGCCGGCCCGAGCAACCCCAAGCAGGCGGCACATCATCTGGATGCTGAATTCGTCTCGATGCGCATCGATGAATTTGTAGGCTTGCCGAGTCTTGTTGGTGATCTTGCCTGCAGACATGACCGTGCCCCAATGCTATCCCCAACAGGAGCTAGCTCTGTCCAGCAAATCCTGGGAACTATACACGGCCGCCGAAGAATCAACACCACAACAAATCGAAAGCAACTTCTAGCGTCCATGCTTCCACTGCCATGTGTTTCGATTTCTTCTGCTTCAGCTTCACATTAGCCAATCTTTAAAACCCAGATATCATCACAATCAGAAAAGCGATAGGAAAAAGTCTCCTGATCTGCCCGCTCCGCGATGTTTCCGGCCTCATCTACCAACTTGGTCAACCGCGACAAAACAGTCATCCGGGGTGCCCTTCTTGCTCTTTGATCTAACTCAAGTGATGCTTGACAAGGCGTCACATTTCGAATTTCCCCCGTGGGACCTTCCAGTACCATGACCATTCTGTTCATCACTCTCCCGTTTGCCTGTCATCTGAACATACGGCATCCTAAGCGCCTTACATATCCGGATACAACACCCCTAAAGCCGGGAAGAGAATCCATCCTTTCTCCTAAGCTGGCGCCTCTCGCACTTGCTGCCTGCACACGGTTTCATCCAGGGGCAGTTTCGCTTTGGCGCTATTCAACTAGGCTCTTATCACATCATCTAGCCATCGCTCAAATGACGGATGTCCGCAATTCGTTGCAACTGCGCTAGATGGTCTGGCCAGTTTTTAGCGAGCCAACCAACCACGACCGCATTGTTGAGCACTATGCTGCTTATATAGTTCTTGATTATCGCCAGCTGAAGACTAGCCGGTCCATAGTCCTCCTCAAGCAGTTTCGTATCTGCCTGCAGCGCGGACAGTTCCCTTTCAAGACGCTGTAAGGCTTCAACGGATGGACCTGAAGCAGATGGTGACGTCGGTAGCGATACCAGTTGATCAGCCGCGGTACTCTGAAGCAGGGCGGCGGCTAGCTTTATCGAGTAGTCTCCAAGATTGATCATCGTCTGCGCTGCATCAATTTGCCGGAAAGCTTTCATTTTCCTTAGCAATCTAAATACTCCTTGGACCGGCCAGCCTTTCGTAGACATCCGGTTGCCATAATTGATGGCAATGACCGAGGTGTTTATGGGCAACAGC
>NZ_JAPTFX010000258.1:0-2406 GCF_030985895.1 Stenotrophomonas sp. Sm6012
TATACGCATCAGCACTGTGGCTGGTACGTGTTCTTTTAAAACTTGTGACGTAGCGAGCGTTTGAGATGTTCTATCAGACGTGTCGTGAGGCTAAGGCGAGAGACGGAAGTCTCTTTATTGATTGAGTCGTTATATTCGTATCCGGGCTTTGTACCCCCGGGTCACATGTATAACCCAAGGCAACTTGCGGTTATATGGTCAAGCGAATAAGCGCACACGGTGGATGCCTTGGCGGTCAGAGGCGATGAAGGACGTGGCAGCCTGCGAAAAGTATCGGGGAGCTGGCAACAAGCTTTGATCCGGTAATGTCCGAATGGGGAAACCCACCCGCTTGCGGGTATCCTGCAGTGAATACATAGCTGCTGGAAGCGAACCTGGTGAACTGAAATATCTAAGTAACCAGAGGAAAAGAAATCAACCGAGATTCCGTAAGTAGCGACGAGCGAACGCGGACTAGCCCTTAAGCTGATTTGGTTCTAGGAAAACGCTCTGGAAAGAGCGGCCATAGAAGGTGATAGCCCTGTATCTGAAAGGGCCATTTCAGTGAAGACGAGTAGGGCGGGGCACGTGAAACCCTGTCTGAACATGGGGGGACCATCCTCCAAGGCTAAATACTACTGACCGACCGATAGTGAACCAGTACCGTGAGGGAAAGGCGAAAAGAACCCCGGAGAGGGGAGTGAAATAGAACCTGAAACCGTGTGCGTACAAGCAGTAGGAGCTCCGCAAGGAGTGACTGCGTACCTTTTGTATAATGGGTCAGCGACTTACTGTTCGTGGCAAGCTTAACCGTATAGGGGAGGCGAAGGGAAACCGAGTCTGATAAGGGCGCATAGTCGCGGGCAGTAGACCCGAAACCGGGTGATCTAGTCATGCCCAGGGTGAAGGTGCGGTAACACGCACTGGAGGCCCGAACCCACTCCCGTTGCAAAGGTAGGGGATGAGGTGTGATTAGGAGTGAAAAGCTAATCGAACCCGGAGATAGCTGGTTCTCCTCGAAAGCTATTTAGGTAGCGCCTCATATGTATCCTCTCGGGGGTAGAGCACTGTTATGGCTAGGGGGTCATCGCGACTTACCAAACCATTGCAAACTCCGAATACCGAGACGGACTGTATGGGAGACACACGGCGGGTGCTAACGTCCGTCGTGAAAAGGGAAACAACCCAGACCCACAGCTAAGGTCCCAAATTTTGTGCTAAGTGGAAAACCATGTGGAAAGGCACAGACAGCCAGGAGGTTGGCTTAGAAGCAGCCACCCTTTAAAGAAAGCGTAATAGCTCACTGGTCGAGTCGGTCTGCGGGGAAGATTTAACGGGGCTAAGCACAGAACCGAAGCTTGGGGTGCATAACTTTGTTATGCGCGGTAGAGGAGCGTTCCGTAAGCCGTTGAAGGTGGATTGAGAAGTCTGCTGGAGGTATCGGAAGTGCGAATGCTGACATGAGTAACGATAATGCGGGTGAAAAACCCGCACGCCGAAAGCCCAAGGTTTCCTTGCGCAACGTTAATCGGCGCAGGGTGAGTCGGCCCCTAAGGCGAGGACGAAAGTCGTAGTCGATGGGAAGCAGGTTAATATTCCTGCACCTCGCGTAAGTGCGATGGAGGGACGGAGAAGGTTAGGTGTACCAGGCGTTGGTTGTCCTGGGGAAAGGCGGTAGGTTTGGATCTTTGGCAAATCCGGGATCCTTTAAGACCGAGCACCGAGACGAGCCTTTATGGCGAAGTCACTGATACCACGCTTCCAGGAAAAGCTCCTAAGCTTCAGCTTACGCAGACCGTACCGTAAACCGACACAGGTGGGTAGGATGAGAATTCTCAGGCGCTTGAGAGAACTCGGGTGAAGGAACTAGGCAACATGGCACCGTAACTTCGGGAGAAGGTGCACCCTTTTTGGTGGCTCGTGCGAGCTATAGCTGAAGAGGGTCGCAGTAACCAGGCCGCTGCGACTGTTTATCAAAAACACAGCACTCTGCAAACACGAAAGTGGACGTATAGGGTGTGACGCCTGCCCGGTGCTGGAAGGTTAATTGATGGGGTCAGCCGCAAGGCGAAGCTCTTGATCGAAGCCCCAGTAAACGGCGGCCGTAACTATAACGGTCCTAAGGTAGCGAAATTCCTTGTCGGGTAAGTTCCGACCTGCACGAATGGCGTAACGACAGCGGCGCTGTCTCCACCCGAGACTCAGTGAAATTGAAATCGCTGTGAAGATGCAGCGTTCCCGTGGCAAGACGGAAAGACCCCGTGAACCTTTACTATAGCTTTACACTGAACGTTGAGTTCGTCTGTGTAGGATAGGTGGGAGGCTATGAAACTGTGGCGCTAGCTGCAGCGGAGCCATCCTTGAAATACCACCCTGTCGTGCTTGACGTTCTAACCTGGGCCCATTATCTGGGTCGGGGACCGTGTA
>NZ_JAPTFX010000259.1:0-2350 GCF_030985895.1 Stenotrophomonas sp. Sm6012
AGCGGGCGGCGTTTTTGTTGGTAGATCCACGCCATGCGTGGATGCGATCAGCGTTCGACGATCGCCACCACGCCCATGCCGCCGGCGGTGCAGATCGAGACCAGTGCGCGGCCACCGCCGCGTTCGGCCAGCTGCTTGGCGGCGGTGGCAATCACGCGTGCGCCGGTGGCGGCGAACGGGTGGCCGGTGGCCAGCGATGAACCCAGCAGGTTGATCTTGTCCGGGTCGATGCGGCCCAGCGGTGCATCCAGGCCCAGGCGGTTGCGGCAGTAGTCCTCGCTCTCCCACGCACGCAGCGTGCACAGCACCTGCGCGGCGAAGGCTTCGTGGATCTCGTAGATGTCGAAGTCCTGCAGGGTCAGGCCATTGCGCTTGAGCATCTCCGGCACGGCGATGGTCGGCGCCATCAGCAGGCCTTCGCCATGCACGAAGTCCACCGCCGCCACGTGCGCATCGCGCAGGTAGGCCTGCGGCTCGTGGCCGTGCGCGCGCGCCCATTCTTCGCTGGCCAGCAGCACCGCAGCGGCACCGTCGGTCAGTGGCGTCGAGTTGGCGGCGGTCAGCGTGCCGCGGCCGGACACCTTGTCGAACGCCGGCTTCAGCGTGGCCAGCTTTTCCAGCGAGGTATCCGGGCGCAGGATGTTGTCACGCTCGACACCACGGAACGGGGCGATCAGGTCGTTGAAGAAGCCGCGCTCATAGGCCGCGGCCAGCTTCTTGTGCGAGGACACCGCCCACTCGTCCTGCGAGTCGCGCGAGATGTTCCATTCCTTGGCCATGTCCTCGCAATGGTCGCCCATGCTCTTGCCGGTGCGCGGCTCGGCCACGCCCGGGAATTCGGGCTTCAGTTCGGAGAACTTGAAGCCGGAGGTGAGCGCGCGGATCTTGTCGCCGGTGCTCTTGGCACGGTTGGCGGCCAGCAGGCGCGCGCGCAGCTTCTTGCCGTACACGATCGGCACATCGGAGGTGGTGTCCGAACCACCGCCGATGCCCGATTCGATCTGGCCCAGCGAGATCTTGTTGGCCACGGTGATGATGCTGTCCAGCGAGGTGCCGCAGGCGCGCTGCAGGGTGATGCCCGGGGTCAGCGGCGACAGGCCGGAGGACAGCGTGGCTTCGCGGCCCAGGTTCCAATCACTGGAGTGCTTGATCACCGCACCCATCGCCACTTCACCGAGCTGCTGGCCGTGCAGGCCGAAACGTTCGACCAGCGCGCCCAGCGTACGGACCGACATGCCGAGGTTGCCGACATCCGAATACGCGGTGTTCTGGCGGCAGAACGGAATGCGGACGCCACCGAGGATGGCGACGGGACGAGCGTTGGGCATGGAGATACCTGGCATGGATGAGGGTGTCTGCAACATGGCCTGCACGACGGAGCAGGCATAATGGAGCCAAGTGTAGCTGCCGCCCTGTGATGGGCCAACCGTGGAACCATGAGCAAACCCGACCCCGCGATGAATGCCCTTGGCGTGCTGGCCCTGGAACTGGCCGGCGGCGAAATCCCCCGCCAGGCGGTACTCAGCGCCGAACAGGCCGGTGAACTGGCCGAACGCGTCGGCCGCGACCTGTCCAAGCTGGTGCCGCAGGTGGCCGAGCTGGACCTGGTGTTCGCCGCCGCGCATTTCGACCCGGCCGAAGTACTGCGCCCGGGCTGGCCGATCCACCGCCGCCTGGAAGAACTGCAGATGCGTGCGCCGGGCCGCAACCAGGGCCCGCGCCTGCTGGCGTTCGGCACCGATGCCAACGGCGACGTGCCGCTGCCGTTCCAGGCCGATGCCAGCCTGGTGGGCGGTGGCCTGCGCGTGGTGCCGTTCCTGCTGACCGGCAGCGATGTGGCCACCACCAACGCGGTCGCCAATGCGCTGGAAGAAACCCTGCTGGCCAACGGCATGGCGCACGCCGATACCGCATTGATGGCGCAGAACACCTTCGGCGCCCGCATCGAGCATGCGCGCTATTTCACCGTGAACGACCTGGCCGCGATGATGTCGATGCAGTACGACAACCAGGGCCTGGCCGCGCTGTGGCCGCTGATCGAGACCGCGATCATGGCGCCGGGCGAGGACGAATGGCTCAACGCAGCGCCCGAGCCGCTGCTGCGCTACACCCATGGCGAGGCGCGCATGGCGCTGTTCGATCCGGCCGGCTGGTGCGCGCACTACAACCACAGCAACAACGACTGTGACCGCCTGAAGGGCATCTACGAGCAGTTCCTGATGCGCCAGCGACAGATGGCCGCAGTGCTGGAAGCACACGGCGTGCCGGTGCTGTTCGTGCACTGCGAGGCCGGGCAGGACGCGCGCGAGCTGCTGGCGCGCTGCCCGAAGATCACCGCGCTGGACCTGTA
>NZ_JAPTFX010000025.1:0-41462 GCF_030985895.1 Stenotrophomonas sp. Sm6012
TGGGCGAGGGTGCGCACTTCGCTGGCGACCACGGCGAAGCCGCGGCCCTGTTCACCGGCACGCGCCGCTTCCACCGCAGCGTTCAGCGCCAGGATGTTGGTCTGGAACGCGATGCCGTCGATGACCGAGATGATCTCGGCGATCTTCTTCGACGAGGCTTCGATGGCCGACATGGTGGTCACCACCTGGCCGACCACTTCGCCACCCTGCGAGGCGACGCCCTGCGCGCCGATGGCCAGCTGGTTGGCCTGGCGGGCGTGTTCGGCGTTCTGGCGCACGGTGGAGGTCAGTTCCTCCATCGAGGCGGCGGTCTCTTCCAGGTTGGCGGCCTGCTGTTCGGTACGGCGCGACAGGTCGCCGTTGCCCGAGGCGATCTCGCCGGCGGCGAGGGTGATGCTGGAGGCGCTGGCCTGGATCTGGCCGACGATCTGGGTCAGCTGCGCGACGGTGGTGTTGGCGTCGTCGCGCATGCGCGCGAACACGCCCTGGTAGTCGCCGTGCATGCGTGCGGTCAGGTCACCTTCGGCGATGGCCGACAGCAGCTGCGAGAGCTTGCCGAGGTTGTCATCGCTGACCGCCATCATCGCGTTGAGGTTTTCCAGCATCAGGCGGAAATCATGATCGAAGCGCTGGGCGTCGCCACGGCGGCTGAAATCGCCTGCGGCGGCGGCGCTGGCCAGCTGCTTGATCTCGGCGTTGATGCGGCCGAGATTGGTCTTGACCGTGTCGACGGTGGCGGTCATTGCCGCCTTCTCGCCCGGGTAGCGCGCGATGTCGTGGCTGAGATCGCCGACCGCATACTGCTGCACCACGTCGAGCACGTCGTGCAGGGTCTGCACATGGCCGCCGACCAGGGCGTTGGTCTCCTGCACCATCAGCCCGTACTCGCCGGGGAAGGCGCTGGCGTCGATGCGGTAGCTCAGTTCGCCGGCATCGTGGCGTCGCGCCATTTCGCGCTGGCCGCCGATCACCGCATGCAGCTGCTGCTGCATGCCAGACATCGCATGCAGCAGGCGGCCGGGTTCGTCGTGCGGCTGCGGGCCGATGTGGCTGTCCAGCTTGCCGCTGGCAATGCCTTCGGCGACGGCGGTGGCCTGCTTCAGCGGGCGCGCGATGCGGTTGCCGATGACCCAGCTCAGGGCCAGCACGATCAGCACCAGCACGCCGCCGGAGACTGCCATGATGGCGGTGAACACCAGTGCCTGCTTCTGCACGTCGTCCATGTAGACGCCGCTGCTGACCACCCAGTTCCAGGGCGCGAACAGGCCAGCGTAGGCCACCTTCCCGACGTCGCCCTTGCTGCCGGGCTTGGCCCAGCGGTAGTTGACGAAGCCGCCACCGGCCTTGGCCGCTTCGACCTGGTCGTAGTAGATGCGTACACCATCGTCGGTGCGGAAGTCCTTCATGTCCTTGCCGACCAGGTCCTTGCGGAACGGGTGCATCAGCAGGCGGTAGCCGGTGTCGTAGATGTTGAAGTAGTAGGTATCGTTCTCGGCGCGCATCGATTCCAGCGCCTGCAGCGCGGCGCCCTTGGCGGCCTCTTCGCTGAGCTCGCCGGTAGCGGCCAGGCGGTGGTAGTGCTGGAGGATGCCGTAGCTGAGTTCGACCTGGGTCTTCAGCGCGGTCTTGCGGGTCTCGGTGAGGTCCAGGTACTGCATGCGGGCAGCGATCACCGAGAGCGCGATCACGCCGAGCGCGATGAGCAGCGTCAGCAGGTTGAGCTTGCGCCGGACGGAGAGGTTGCTGAAGTAGTGTTGCCAGCGATGCAGGAGATTCATCGAGCAGGACCAGGTCGAAACGGGCGGGCGGCGCCGAGCCGGTCACAGCGGGACAAGCGGTGACACCCCCGTTATCGGCCGCGCGGGCCCAGGGTTGAGCCGCGCGCGAACGGCGGGCCGCGGCCGTTCAGCCAGCCAGCTGATCCAGGCGCAAGCGTACCTGCGCCAGGGCGCGTTCCAGGGTGGACGGATCGACCGTTCCCAGCGCGATGCGCAGCGCGTTGGGAACGTGGGTTCCGACCGCGAACGGCGCGGCGGTCGAAAGCACGATGCCCTGCTCATGCAGGTCCTGGCAGATCGCCTCGGCGCGGTCGCGCCCTTCCAGTGGCAGCCACAGCAGGTAGGAACCAGGGTGGCCGACCAGCGCGACACCTTCCAGCAGGCGCCGTGCCAGTGCCTGCCGGTGCCGGGCGTCGGCGCGGCGGTGGCGTTCCATGCGGTCGACGGTTCCATCCATCAGCCAGCGGCGCACCAGCGCCGTCACCAGTGCCGGCGAGTTGACCGTGGTGGCGCGGATCGCGCGCTCGATTGCGCCCATCATGGCCGGCGGCGCACTGATGTAGCCGAATCGCAGGCCGGTGGCGAGGTTCTTGGACAGGCCGCCGATGTACACGGTGCGTTCCGGTGCCAGCGCCGCCACGGGTACCACGGCGGGCGCGGCCAGATAGGCGTAGGCCGCATCTTCCAGCACCAGCAGGCCATGCTGGCGGGCGATCGCGGCCAGCTCCTGGCGCTGCTGCAGCGTCAGGACGAAGCCCAGCGGGTTGTGCATGGTCGGCATGCAGTACACGGCCTTGACCCGGCGCTGGCTGCACAGCGTGCGCAGTGCCTGCAGGTCGGTGCCCTCCGGGCCGACCGGCACCGGGATCATCTCCATCCGCAGCATCGCCGCGATCTGCCTGAAACCAGGGTAGGTCAAGGCGTCCACGGCGATGGCATCGCCGGGGCACAGTGCGCCCAGCAGGGCGACGGTCAATCCGTGCTGGGCGCCCTGGACCAGGGCCACCCGTCCGGCATCGGTAGGTACCCCGCGCTGCACCAGGTAGTCGGCCACGAGCTGGCGCTCCTGGGGCCGACCCAGGGGCGGCTGGTACAGAAGCAGTGCTTCCAGGTCGCCCTGCTGCGAGAGGTGGCGCAGGGCCCGGCGAAGCTGAGTGTCCTGGCCGAACGCGGTGGGCATGTTGGCGTTGAGGTCGATGCCGCTGCCGAGACCGGCCAGCATGTCGCAGGCCATGCCCCGTGCGCCGAACGCCTGGCGCACATAGGTGCCGCGACCAATCTCACCGATGACCAGGCCCATCCGGGCCAGCTCGGCGTAGACGCGGCTGGCGGTGGCAAGCGCCAGATCATGGCGGCGGGCGAGCTCGCGATGGGTGGGCAGGCGGGTTCCAGGGCGCAGGTTCCCGCTCTGGATGTCCGATACGAGGCCATCGACTACCTGCTTGAACCGTGAGCGTGCCATCCGTGCGCCGAGTGTATCTAGGACAATTTGTTGATTGTACTGATGCCATTCCTAGACTTCGATCGCACCGCCGGACGGGCGGAAAGGAATGGAGCACATCTGTACGGCGATGGAAGGTCACATCGAATTATTGAACTATGCAGCGCATGCACTGGAAGAAATGAACGCGCTGATTCCCCGGATCAAGGGCAGCATGCCGGGCATCCGCCAGGCCCATGAAGCCATCGCCAGCTACCTGCATCGCAGCGTGAAGTTCCTGCTGCCCAATTGCGCGGAGATGATCGATCTGCGTGAGCTGCGCCAGGTGCACGTGGACATGGCGCGCCCGCCGTTCGAGGTGATGGCGCTGGAAGCGGCGTGGATCCTGCCTGACGGGTTGCCGGGCTACAAAGGGGCGGGCCATGCGGCGCCCCGGCGCATCGCGCTGTGCCTGAACATGAACAGCGAAGTCGCCGCGGCCTTTCCGGCCACGGAGTCCTTCCTGGACGAACCGGCCGGTGGCGTGGTGGTGATCCCGATCTACTGGCAGGCCGATGCGGCCGCGTGGAAAGTGCCACTGGGAGGGGTGTTCCTGCCGCACCAGAATCCGTTGAGCCTGTACCGGCCAGAAGAAGCCAGCCTGCCCACGCGCCTGGTCAATGCCCCGGTGGAAGCGATGGCGTCCGGGAAACCCTTGCAGCAGTTCCGGGTTGCGCCGTTCGCGCTGCTGCCGGAATGGCACGCCTGGGCGGTGGAGCAGCAGGGCAGTGCGGCGGTGAAGGCGCAGATCGTGCAGGACTGTCGCGACGAGGTGGCCATGCTGTTGCAGACCTGCTGCGTGCTCAACTGCGCCAATGTCGCGTCGGTGGAGCGGCCGGCATCGGTGGCGCTGAACAAGCGGCGGTTGCGCAGAGGCAAGCAGCCGTTCTTCAGCTACCGGGTGTTCGAGGTGGATGGCGCCACGGCCGCGCCGGACGGCACCGGGCCGGGCGGGGGGGCGGCGGGGCCGCGCACCCACGTGCGCCGGGGTCACATCCGGCGATTGAAGGAAAAGCTGGTGTGGGTGCGCGCCGCCATCGTCAACGCAGGCAGCCCCGATGGCCTGCTGCACAAGAGTTACAGGCTCCGCCAGCCGCAGTGACGGCTGCGCCGGAAAGGAGGGCCGGTGCTGCGACCGGCCCTCCAGGCGTGGCATCAGAACTCCTGCCAGTCTCCGTCGGCCAGCTCGGTCGCCATCGGGCGCCCGCCTGCGGTGCGGCGGGCCGGCGGTGCGACCGGGGCCGGAGCTGCCGGGGCGGCGGCACGCGGCGCCGGGGCGGTGACGCGTGGGGCGGTCACTGCCTCGGCTTCGTCGACCACGAAGATCGACACGGCTTCGCTGAGGTGGCCGGCCTGTTCTTCCATGGCGCGGGCGGCGGCGGTGGCTTCTTCCACCAGCGCGGCGTTCTGCTGGGTGGTTTCGTCCATCTGCACCACGGTCTGGTTGACCTGCTCGATGCCGGCCGACTGTTCCTGCGAGGCGGCCGAGATCTCGGCCATGATGTCGGTCACGCGCTGCACCGAGGCGACGATTTCGCCCATGGTGGCGCCGGCCTTGTGCACCAGCGCCGAGCCGTCGTTGACCTTGCCGACCGAATCGTCGATCAGGCCCTTGATTTCCTTGGCGGCAGCGGCCGAGCGCTGGGCGAGGGTACGCACTTCGCTGGCGACCACGGCGAAGCCACGGCCCTGTTCACCGGCACGGGCCGCTTCCACCGCGGCGTTCAGCGCCAGGATGTTGGTCTGGAAGGCGATGCCGTCGATGACGCTGATGATCTCGGCGATCTTCTTCGACGAGGCCTGGATGGCGGACATGGTGGTGACCACCTGGCCGACCACTTCGCCACCCTGCGAGGCGACGCCATGTGCGCCGATGGCGAGCTGGTTGGCCTGGCGGGCGTGTTCGGCGTTCTGGCGCACGGTGGAGGTCAGTTCCTCCATCGAGGCGGCGGTTTCTTCCAGGTTGGCGGCCTGCTGTTCGGTACGGCGCGACAGGTCGCTGTTGCCGGAGGCGATTTCGCCGGCGGCCGAATTGATCGCGCGGCTGGACTGCTTGATGCGGGTGACGATCTCGCTCAGCTGTGCGGCGGTTGCGTTGGCATCGTCGCGCATGCGGGCGAACACGCCCTGGTAGTCGCCGTGCATGCGCACGGTCAGGTCACCCTGCGACAGCGCGGCGAGCAGGCCGGAGATCTGTTCGATGCTGCCGGCGTTGGCGTCGAGCAGGCCGTTGATCTGCTGGGCCAGCTGCAGGAAGAAGCCTTCCTTGTCGCTGGCGTCGATGCGGCCGGACAGGTCGCCGGCGGCGGCCTGGGCGATCACGCGGGCCACTTCGGCCTCGACCAGCGCTTCCTGGGTGCGGTCACGCCATTCCACCACGTAGCCGACGGTGTCGCCGCCTTCATTGCGGATGGTCGAGACCACCTGCGCAAACTGGGCATCGCCGTACTGCATCGGGCGACGGGCGACGCCGTGCGCCTTCAGGTTGCCGAGCAGGGTCTGGTCCATCTCGCCACGGTGTTCCAGCACGGTAACCGGCTTGCCGATCAGCGAGGCCTGGGCGTCGAAGTCCGGCAGGTCGCGGCGCACTTCATCCTGGTACTGGCTCAGGGTCTGCTGCAGGGCGCGGTTGCTGTAGACGATGGTGTTGCTGGTGTCGGTCAGGTACACGCCGGTCGAGCTGTAGTCCAGCGCGGTGCGGATGCGCAGGTTCTCGCGTGCGACGGCCTGGTCGGTTTCGATGCGCTCACGCAGGTCGCGCTGCATGCGCTGCATGGCCTGCATCAGCTCGCCGACTTCGTCCTGGCGGCTGACATCGATGTGGCCATCGAGCTTGCCGCCGGCCACGTCGTTGGCCACCGAGACGGCGCCACGCACGCTGCCGACCAGGGCGCGGGCGAACAGCCAGACCAGCACCAGGCCGAGCGCGGCGCCGCCCAGCAGGGCGATCACGGTCAGCACGGACGAGGCGGCGTAGGTGGATTCGGCCTCTTCGCGCGAGGCGCGGGCGAGGCGGTTGTCTTCGGCGATCAGTGCTTCCAGCGCCGAAGCGGCCTTGCGGTGCTTGGTGCGGGTCTCGCCGACGAAGGTATCGATGGCGTCGTCCGGCAGGTCCAGTTCCAGCATCTCGGTGACGCTGTCATAGGAGGCCAGGGCGTCCTTCCATTCCTTGGCGAAGGTGTCGAACAGCTTCTTCTGCTGCGCATTGTCGACCAGCGCCGGGTAGCCCTTGATCGACTTGTCCATGTTCCCGCGCAGCTCGACGGCCTGCTTGCGCGCGTCGGACTTGACGTCATCGCTGGCGCGGATCAGCTGCTGGTAGGCGGCGTTGCGGTACTCGCCCAGCATGCCGCGCATCTCGCCGGCCATGCGGATGCTTTCCATGCGCGAACCGGCCAACTCGGTGGTGACGTTGTTCAGCGAATGCAGGCCGCGATAGGCGACGATGCCCTGCAGCAGCATCACCAGCAGGAGGACGCCGAAGGTCAGCAGCAGCTTCGGCATCAGTTTCAGGTTGTTGATCCACGGCATGGGCGTTGCGAGCTCCTAAGGCAGACGCGCCCGGGCATCGGGCCCGGTTGCAGCAGAAACCACGCCGGCGCCAGGTCCGGCGTGGTTCGACGGACAGCGGATTACTTGATGTTGGCCAGCTTCAGGCCAGCCGGCGAGCTGACTTCGATTTCCGCACGCGAGGCGTCGCGCTGGATCTTGCCGATCACGCACACGGTCTTGCCTTCCAGGGTTTCCAGCGGGAAGGAGAACTTGCCGCGGTTCTCGCCGGCGATGCGGGCCGAGAAGGTGTGGCGCGGGAAGGCGCCGCCCATGTACAGGAAGGTCGGCTGGCCTTCGGAACCTTCTGCGTAGCGGGCCTTTTCGACCTTGCCACAGACCATGCCGTCCTTGCCGACCGAGCGCGGTGCCAGTTCCGGCGGGATCATGTCGGCCGACTGCGCGAACGCGGAGGAGGCGGTGGTGGCCAGGACAGCGGCCGAGACGAACGCAAGCAGGGACTTCATCGAGGTGTATCTCCGGGGATGGTGATGGTCGTTCCGGTTCTGCGCGCTCCTGCGCGACCGGCTTCTGTCCCCCTATCGGCACCGCCAGGGGGAACTGAAGGGTTGTGTGACCAGAACGTGAAGCAGGTCCGCTGGATCAGGCGGCGGCGTCTTCGGCAACGGCGGCCTGGCCCATGTCGGCGCTGTCGAGCAGGGTCTCGATGTCCAGCAGGATCAGCATGCGGTCATCGTGGGTACCGATGCCGGAGATGAAGCGGGTATCGACGGCGGCGCCGAACTCCGGGGTCGGGCGGATCTGCTCGGCGGACAACGGAATCACGTCCGAGACGCTGTCCACCACGATGCCGACCACGCGGTCTTCCACGTTCAGCACGATCATCACGGTGAAGGCGTCGTAGCGGGCGTTGTCCAGGCGCAGCTTCAGGCGCAGGTCGATGACCGGGACGATGGTACCGCGCAGGTTGATCACGCCCTTGATGTAGTCCGGGGCATCCGGCACGCGGGTTACCGCGTCATAGCCGCGGATTTCCTGCACCTTGAGGATGTCCACGCCGTAGTGCTCGGCACCGAGGGTGAAGCTGAGGAATTCGCCACCGGCGCTGGCGGCGGAGCTGGTCTTGTCGTTCATCGAGGGGTCCTGGTTCTGCCGGAAGTCCCGGTGTCAGGCTCGATATCGGCCCCGCCGTGGGGGACTTTAGCTGTGGCGCCCTAGGTATCCTACCGGGGAGCGGTAGTGCCGGCCGCTGGCCGGCAATGGCCGTACCCGCATGGTCGCGAGGTTGCCGGCCAGCGGCCGGCACTACCACGTGACTACATCTCGCCGTTGCGGCGGGCCTTGCGCTGGCGGTCGATGCGGAAGATGTAGCGCTGGATGGCGCTGTCGGCGCCACGCGGCAGGGTGTCGAAGCGCATGCCCACGCGCTTGACCTCGATGCCGTTGGGCTGGCGCTGCGGCAGCAGGTTGCAGACCACCAGTTCGATGTCCAGGTCCGGGCCATCGGGCAGTGACAGCTGCGCCGGATAGCGCTTCTGCAGGCCGAACACCGCGCAGTCGTTGGGCACGACCACAGCCAGGCCGCCGCCGCTGATGTCCACCACCCGCATCGACAACGCTTCGGCGCGGGCTTCGCCGGGCGGCAGCAGCAGCTGCGGCGAGTCGGTAACCGGCGTCTCCAGCCGGTACAGCTCGCGTCGCTGCAGGTGCACCAGCTCGTCCGGCAAGGGCGCACGGAACGCAACGTGGCCGTCGTTGTCCACGCGCTGCAGTTCATGCAGGCGGAACCGCACCAGCACACGTTCAAGCTGGGCGAAGCACAGCAGGTGGTCGGCCTGCTCGGCGGCGCGGTTGGACGCTTCCTGCGGGCTGCCATCGAGCAGCAGGTAGTCTTCGTCCTCGTCAAGATCAAGCAGCGCCGTCGGGAACGAGCGGTCGCGGCCGTCGATATGCGCATTGATCAGCGATCGCTGGTCGATCAGCGAGCGCAGCAACTGGCGCAGCTGGCGCGGGTTGCGGACCAGGAAACGTTCGTCAGCGGCATCGGCCGCGTGGACATCATGCACTGCAGTGTCGTTGCCGTCGGACATGGAATCTACGGTCAGGGGCGGGCGCCAGCACGCGTTGGCGCGAGGCTCGATGGGGATATCGGCCTCTGCATCGGATTATGAAGTGAGAATTACATCACTTTCCATGCGTGAGGGGTCAGATCCCTTTGCCGGAGGAAAGGAACCTGACCCCGATGTGCCACGCAGGTAGATCCATGCCATGCGTGGATGCTTTCCGCGTGGGGTCAGAACTCCTGCCAGTCGCCGTCGACGGCCAGTGCCGGCTGGGCGCTCGAGCCGCGCAGCGTGCGTGCAGGTGCCGGCCTGTGGGCGGGGGCAGCGGCCGCTACCTGGCGCGGCAGCGGTGCGGTGGCCAGGCGCGGCGCGGTGCCCGGGGTCGCCTGCGATGCCAGCCGGAAGCGGGCCACGGCTTCCCCCAGCTGCACGGCCTGGTCTTCCATGGCGCGGGCGGCGGCGGTGGCCTCTTCCACCAGCGCGGCGTTCTGCTGGGTGGTTTCGTCCATCTGCACCACGGTCTGGTTGACCTGTTCGATGCCGGCCGACTGTTCCTGCGAGGCGGCGGAGATCTCGGCCATGATGTCGGTCACGCGCTGCACCGAGGCGACGATTTCGCCCATGGTGCTGCCGGCCTGGTGCACCAGGCTGGAGCCTTCGGCGACCTTGCCGACCGAATCGTCGATCAGGCCCTTGATTTCCTTGGCGGCGGCGGCCGAGCGCTGGGCGAGGGTGCGCACTTCGCTGGCGACCACGGCGAAGCCGCGGCCCTGTTCACCGGCACGCGCCGCTTCCACCGCGGCGTTCAGCGCCAGGATGTTGGTCTGGAACGCGATGCCGTCGATGACCGAGATGATCTCGGCAATCTTCTTCGACGAGGCTTCGATGGCCGACATGGTGGTGACCACCTGGCCGACCACCTCGCCACCCTGCGAGGCGACGCCATGTGCGCCGATGGCGAGCTGGTTGGCCTGGCGGGCATGTTCGGCGTTCTGGCGCACGGTGGAGGTCAGTTCCTCCATCGAGGCGGCGGTTTCTTCCAGGTTGGCGGCCTGCTGCTCGGTACGGCGCGACAGGTCACTGTTGCCCGAGGCGATCTCACCGGCGGCCAGGGTGATGCTGGAGGCGCTGGCCTGGATCTGGCCGACGATCTGGGTCAGCTGGGCGACGGTGGTGTTGGCGTCGTCGCGCATGCGGGCGAACACGCCGTTGAACTGCCCGTCCATGCGTGCGGTCAGGTCGCCGGCGGCGATCGACTGCAGCAGCTGCGACAGCTGGCCTAGGTTGCCGTCGGCCACCTGCATCATGGTGTTCAGGTGCTCGATCATCAGCTTGAAGTCGTGCTGGAAACGCTGGGCGTCGCCGCGCTGGCTGAAGTCACCCGCGGCGGCGGCCTCGGCCAGCTGCTGGATCTGCGTGTTGATCGCCAGCAGGCTGGCCTTGGCCGCGTCCATCGATTCGTGCAGGATCGCGCGGCTGCCGGGCAGGCGGCGCGCATCCGGGGCCAGATTGCCGATGGCGTACTGGTTGAGCACGTCGATGGCATCACGGATCGCGTCCAGGTGCTCGAAGATCACCGTGTTGATGCCGCCGGCCAGCTGGCCGTAGACACCCGGAAAGTCTTCCGGGATGCGGTGGCTGATGTCCGGGCCGGCATGCATCTGCGCCATCAGCTGGGTCTGCTCGCTGAAGCGGCGCAGCATGGCGGTCATCTCGGCGGTGGCGGCCAGCATCTTGCCGGCCTCATCCTTGCTGGTGGCCTGGGTGCTGACGCTGAGGTCGCCGCGGGCGACGGCCTGGATCGCGTGCACGGCCTTGCCGAGCGGGCCGGTGACGGCGCGCGAGATCACCGTGGCCAGCGCGGCCGCGACCAGCGACAGCAGCACGATGCAGCCGATGATGGCGATCATGCTGGTGCGGTGGGTGGCGTTGGCGGCAGCGATCTTGGCGTCCATCAGGCCGGCGATGTGGGTGCCGAGCGTCTTCATCGCCGCGAACAGTTCACGGCGCGCCGGGCGCGACTGCTCGTCGGAGATCTGCTGCGCGAGCGCGCCGTCACCTGCAGCTACGGCGTCGCGCATCGCCTTGTTGGCGGCGAAGTAGCGCTCCAGCTGCACGTTGGCGGCCTGGTAAAGCTCGCGTTCCCTGGCCAGCGCCGGCAACGCCGCGTACGCGGCCAGTTCCTCGTGCACGGTCCTGGCGGTGTCGTCCATGCGCTTGTTGTAGTCGGTCACCTTGTCCGGCTGGTCGAGCATGCTCAGCAACGCCAGCTCGTAGGTGCGGAATTCACCCAGCTGCGAGCGGGCTTCGCCCAGGTGCTGGACCGACGGAATATCGTTGCCGGCCATCTCGCCCAGCTGCGTGTTGGCCTCGCTCAGGCGCAACAGTGCGAAGGCGCCGAGGACCAGGGTCATCAACGTGGTGAGGGTGAACCCCACGGCCAGCTTGCGGGCGATGGGCAGATCTTGGAACCACTTCATGCAGGGTGCTCCAGGTGGGCAGGGTGCCGCGCAGGTGCGTCGGCCGGGGGTGGTTGCAGAGCGAACGGGAGTGCCCGGTGGGGTTCGGTGACGGCCGTCAATGCGAAATAACGGCGCGGTCCGCGCGGACTTTATGGACGCAGATCACATTCGGTTGCGTAGGGGGGGCGGGCGCGAAAGTGCTGCGGCGACGGGGCTTTCGCTGCGCTGGCCAGGTTGCACGCGAAACCATCGCGCCGACGAAGTTCACGGAACGTGCTGCGCCGTGGGTTGGGGTCAGATTCCTTTCCGCATGACGGGGATCTGGCCCCAATGCCGGAGCGCGCGCAAACAAAAACCGCCGCCCCGAAGGGCGGCGGTTCTGGACAGCCTGCAATGGGAATCAGGCGGCCTGTGGCATCCGCAGCGAGCGCACCAGGCCGCCGATATCGACGATCAGGGCGACGCGGCCGTCGCCGAGGATGGTGGCACCGGACACCCCGCCGATGCGGCGGTAGTTGTTCTCGATGTTCTTCACCACCACCTGCTGCTGGCCGACCAGCTCGTCCACTTCCAGCGCGATCTTCTGGCCATCGCCCTCGACCACCACCACCAGCGATTCGCTGCCCGGCGCACGGTTGCCGTAGCCGTAGTACTCGCTGAGCGACAGGATCGGCAGGTACTCGCCGCGCACGCGCAGCACGCGGCCTTCGCCGGCCATGCTGCGGATGTCCTCGGCCTGCGGCTGCAGGGCTTCCAGCACATAGGCCAGTGGCAGGATCAGGGTTTCACCGGCCACCGCCACGGTCATGCCATCGAGGATGGCCAGGGTCAGTGGCAGGCGGATCAGCGTGCGCGTACCACTGCCCAGGCTGCTCTCGATCTGCACTTCGCCGCCCAGCGCCTGGATGTTGCGGCGGACCACGTCCATGCCGACGCCACGGCCGGACAGATCGGTCACCGCATCGGCGGTGGAAAAGCCGGGCTGGAAGATCAGGTCCCAGACCTGCGAATCGGTCGGGTTGTCCGGCACGGCCAGGCCACGCTCGTGCGCCTTGGACAGGATCTTGGCGCGGTCCAGGCCGCGACCATCGTCGCTGACTTCGATGACGATGTGGCCGCCCTGGTGCGAGGCGGCCAGGGTGATCGTGCCGGTTTCGTCCTTGCCCGCACCGCGGCGCACATCGGGCATTTCCAGTCCGTGGTCGATCGAGTTGCGCACCAGGTGCACCAGCGGATCGGCGATCTTCTCGATCAGGCCCTTGTCCAGCTCGGTGCCTTCGCCGACGGTGCGCAGGCGCACCTGCTTGCCGAGGCGGCTGGACAGATCGCGGACCAGGCGCGGGAAGCGGCGGAACACCGCGTCGACCGGCAGCATGCGCACGCCGATCACCGCTTCCTGCAGGTCGCGGGTGTTGCGCTCAAGCTGGTCCAGGCCGGCGAACAGGCTCTCGGCAAGAACCGGGTCCAGCGCGTGCGAGACCTGCTTGAGCATGGCCTGGGTGATGACCAGTTCGCCGACCAGGTTGATCAGTGCATCGACCTTGTCGACGCTGACCCGGATCGAGGTTTCGGCTTCCTGGGGTGCGCCGCCGCTGGCCGCGGGCGCGGGTGCGGCAGGTGCCGCAGGAGCCGGTGTGGAAGGGGCTGTTGCGGACGGGGCCTGGGTGGCCAGGCTCGGCGGCGCCGCCGGACGGATGTCCAGTTCGCAGTCGTCCAGCACCCAGGCGAAGGTGTCTTCGATCTTGCTGCGCGGCACCTTGCCGACCAGGCCCAGGTCCCACGCCAGGTGGGCCTCGAGCGGGTCAAGCTGGGCGAAGCCGGGCAGGCGCTCGATGCGCGCGGCGACCTGCAGCGACCCGAGGTGTTCCAGTTCGCGGATGATGCGCAGCGGATCGTTGCCGCTCATGAACAGCGACGGTGCCGGGGTGAAGCCGATCTGCCAGGCTTCCGGCGTGTCGTCCACCTTGGCGGCCGCGGCGGCCGCGGCGGCCGGGGCGCTTGGCGCGGCCTGGCCGGAGAGCACCGCTTCCAGGCGTGCCTTCACCGCGGCGACGGCCGCGGGATCGGCGGCCTGGCCGTGTTCGGCTTCGCGCAACAGGGCGCGCAGCACGTCCACCGAGGACAGCATGGCGTCGACGGCGTGGCCTTCCAGTGCCCGCTTGCCGGCACGCAGCTCATCGAGCAGCGTTTCCAGCACGTGGGTCAGGCCGGCGATCGCATCGAAGCCGAAGGTGCCAGCGCCGCCCTTGATCGAGTGGGCGGCGCGGAACACCGAATTGATGATCTCCGCGTCCTGCTGCCCCGATTCCAGGGCCAGCAGGCCAGCCTCCATCGCGTCGAGGCCTTCGCGGCTCTCCTCGAAGAAGGTGGCGTGGAAGCGTTGCAGGTCCATGCTCATGGCAGTGGTGGTCCGGAAGCGAAGAAGGGGAGCGGTGCCGGGCGATCAGCCCAGCACTTTCTGCACGGTGGCGACCAGCTGTTCCGGATTGAATGGCTTGACCAGCCAGCCAGTGGCACCGGCGGCCTTGCCTTCGGACTTCTTGTCGGCGGCCGACTCGGTGGTCAGCATCAGCAGCGGGGTGAACTTGTAGTCCGGCAGCTGGCGCAGTTCGCGGATCAGCGCGATGCCGTCCATGTTCGGCATGTTGACGTCGGTGACCACCGCATTGAAGCGCTGGCCCTTGGCGCGACCGAGCGCGACCGCGCCGTCTTCAGCTTCTTCGACGGCAAAACCGGCCGAGGTGAGGGCGAAGGAAACCATCTGGCGCATCGACGCCGAATCGTCCACCACCAAGATACGTGCGCTCATGCAGCGTTCTCCACAGATTTCAGGTTGTCATGGGTTGCGTCCAGGCCCAGGGCCTGGGTGACGCCCAGCAGGCGCGCGGCGTCACGGAAGGTTGCGGTGCAACCGTGGAAGCCGGTGCCCAGGCCTGCCTCGCGGCGGGCCTGCACGAACGCACACAGCACCTGTATGGCGGCGGTGTGGATGCGGGCGACCTGGCTTGCATCCAGGGTCAGCTCGCCGGCCTGCGCCACCAGCGGGGCGAGGCGGTTCTTGAGCTCGGTGCTGCTCTCGATGCCGAGATCCTCACCCAGTTCGACAGTGCTCATCGTTGCTCCGGACAAACGGTTCCGTGATCCATAACGGCACCCCGGCGGGGTTCTTTAGAAGAATCGGCGCGATGCGCCGACTCAGCTCAACAGTTGCGTGGCGTCGAGCAGGATCATCGGGCGCTGGCTGACCCGGGCCACGCCGCGGAACAGATCGTTGGAGATCTGGCAGATGCGCGCGGTATCGGGTGGCTCGATCTGCGAATCGGTGAGGTTGGCGACATCTTCCACGGCCGACACGCGCAGGCCGATGGTCTCGCCGTCTTCCTCCAGCACCACGATGCGGGTCTGCGCGTCGTCCTCGGCGGCGGCGGCACCGAGGTGCAGGCCGAGGTCCATCACCGGCACTACCTGGCCACGCAGGTTCATGATGCCGAGCATGGCCGGTGCGGTGCCGCGCAATGGCAGCAGCGGCACCGGCAGTACCACTTCCTGCACCTTCAGCAGCTCCAGCGCATAGGCCTGGGTGCCGCAGCGCAGGCGCAGCCAGCGCGAGGTGCGCTCGCCGGCGCGGCGGTTCTGCGGGTGCGGGCTGCTGGCCGGGTGGTGCGCCTGCGCCTGCAGTTCCTGCCAGCTGCTGGGGCGGCTGGCTGCGGGGGCGTCCACGGCGACCCGCGGTGGCGGTACGGCTGCGGCGCGTGCGGTGGGTGCGGCGGCTGCTCGCGGTGCTGCCGGTGGTACCGGCGCCGCAACCACGGCCGGCGGCGGCGTGGCGACGTCTTCGCCGCCCGCGGCAGCTTCGAACGCCGCCTGCAGGCCCGGGCTGTCGGTATGGGCGAGTTGATGGCTGTCAGCCGTATCGGTCTCGTAGATCACCTCGTCCGGGAGGTCGTCCCAGGTGGGTTCCGGGCCGGGGCTTGCGGTGACCGGCGCCGGGGCCGTCTCGTGCAGCACCTCGTCTGGCAGGTCATCCCAGGTCGGTTCGCCTTCGGCGACGGCAGGTGTTGCGGCGGCCTCGAATGCGGCCTCGAGCGCGGCGTCGTCCGCGGCCGGGGCAGCGCCCACGGTGTCGGTTTCGTAGATCACTTCGGCCGGCAGGTCGTCCCAGGTCGGCTCGCGCTCGGCGGCCGCTTCGCTCGGCGGGGCGCTGGCGGGCGGCGGCGCAGCGGGTGGCGCTGCGACAATCGCTTCGCCCAGCAGTTCGTCCAGGTAGTCGTCCAGTACGCCGGTGCTGTTCATGCGGCCTGCTCCAGGGCGCGAGCGTCCTCGCCGAGAATCCAGTTCAGGGCGCGGCGATACGCGGCCAGGCCGCGGCCCGGGTAGTCCTCACCGACGCTGGGCAGGGTGAGGCCGGCGGCATTGCTGATGCGGGTGTCGATCGGAATCGCGTCTTCCCATACGCGCGCGCCGTGACGGTCCTGCATGCTGCGCAGCGATTCGTTGCCGGCGCGGGTGCGGCGATCAAACAGAGTGGGCAGGATCGAGATCGGCAGCGGGCGGCGGCGCGAGCGCTCGACCATCTCGCCGGTGCGGACCATGCCATCCAGGCCGTGCAGGGCCAGCGGCTCGGCCTGGGTCGGGATGATCAGGCGGTCGGCGGCGGCCAAGGCATTGATCATCAGCAGGCCGAGGGTCGGCGCGCAGTCCAGCAGGATGTAGTCGTGCTGGCCCTGGTGGCGTGCCAGTGCATTCTGCAGGGCCAGGCCGAGGCCGGGCTGGTTGGCGCTGCGGCGCTCCAGCGTGGCCAGTGCCGACTGCGCGCAGACGTAGTCCAAGCCGTGGATGCTGCTGGCATGGCAGAGGCTGGACAGGTCGGCCGGTGGTGCGCCGAACAGTTCCAGCACGCCGGCCGGCGGCGGATCCACCGGCACGCCGAAGGCGCGGCTGAGCGAGGCATGCGGATCGAGGTCGATCAGCAGCACGCGGTGGCCGAGCGCGGCAAGGCCGCGGCCGAGGGCGAGGGTGGTGGTGGTCTTGCCGACTCCGCCCTTCTGGTTGGCGACTGCCCAGATGCGCATCGGTTTACTCCTTCATTGCCGGGGGAACGGCGGCGCCGACGCGGCTGCCAGCCGGCACCGGCGGCAACTTCACCGGTGCGATGGGGGAGGTGGGGGCGCTAGCCGGAGTTGCGGCGGCTTGTTCGGTGGCGCTGGTGTCGACGGCGCCGGTGGCAGCGTTCAGGCGCTGCCCGAGCGGATCGACCGAGTGCGAGGTGTCGGCCAGGATGATGACCATCACCCGGCGGTTGCGGTTGCGGCCCTGCGCGCTGTCGTTCTCTTCGCGCGGGCGGAACTGGCCGTAGCCGACCATCGCCAGCCGTGACGGCTGCACGCCCTGGTCGGCGAACAGGTGCACCACGCTGGCCGCGCGCCCGGCCGACAGTTCCCAGTTGGAGGGGAAGGTGGCGGTGGCGATCGGCACGTTGTCGGTGTGGCCTTCCACGCGCACGCTGTTGGGCACATCGCGCAGCACGTCGGCCAGGCTGGCCAGGGTCTGCCGTGCGTGCGAGTCCAGCGCGGCCGAACCGGTGGGGAACAGGATGTCACTGTTGATCTCGACCTCGATCCACAGTTCGGTGCGGCGCACGCTGATCATGCCGCGGTCGATCAGCGGCGCCAGCGCGGCGGTGAGGCGGTCGGCGATGCTGTTGAGCTGGCGCTCGGCGCGCGCGATCTGTTCCTGGTTGTGCACCGATACCGGCATGCGCATCTGCGAGGCCATCGACGGCAGCAGCGTCGGGTCATGCGACGGGGCCGGTGCGGACGGACCGATCTTGGTGCCGGACTTGATCACCGACGGGCTGTCCCAGCCGCCACCCTGCACCTGCTTGTTGCCGACCTGCACCGGGTTGATGGTGCGCGGCGCACCACCGAAGGCGTCGGTGAGCGCGTCGGCCATGATCCGGTACTTGCCCTCGTTGACCGAGGAAATGGCATACATGACCACGAAGAAGGCGAGCAGCAGCGTCATCAGGTCGGCATAGGGGATCGCCCATGCTTCATGGTTGGCGTGCTCTTCGTGGTGCTTGCGGCGGGCCATGTCAGTGCAGGAAGCCGGAGAGGTTGGTTTCGATGTTGCGCGGGTTCTCGCCCTGTGCAATCGAGATCAGGCCTTCGATGACCATTTCGCGGTCGCGGGTGTTGTGCGAGATCACACTCTTGAGCTTGGCGGCAATCGGCAGGAACAACAGGTTGGCCGAGGCGATGCCGTAGATGGTGGCGGTGAACGCGGCGGCGATGCCGTGGCCGAGTTTGCTCGGGTCGGCCAGGTTCTTCATCACCGCGATCAGGCCCAGCACGGCGCCGATGATGCCGAGCGTCGGCGCATAGATGCCCATCGCCTCGAACACCTTGGCGCCGGCCTGGTCCTGGTGTTCCTGGCTGCCCAGTTCGATTTCCAGCATGTGCCGCATCGACTCCGGTTCGACGCCGTCCACCAGCAGCTGCAGGCCCTTGCGCAGGAACGGGTCCTGCTGTGCTTCCACCTGCGACTCCAGGCCCAGCAGGCCCTGGCGGCGGGCGATGTTGCTCCACTCGACGATCTGCTGGATCAGCTCACGGCGGTCGCTGTGCGGCGGGCGCACGACCCAGCGCACGATCTTGAACGCGTGCTTGAATACCGCCGGTGAGGTGTGCAGCAGGATCGCGGCGATGGTGCCGACGATGACGATCACGAACGCCGCAGGCGACCACAACGACGCCAGGCCGGCGCCCTTGAGGATGCTGCCACCGACCAGCGAGGCCAGGGCGAGAAAGAGTCCAATGAGGCTGAGTCTATCCATGGTTCCGGTATCGGCGTGTATGAATGGGACTTGAGACACCGGGAGATCGCGTACAGACGGTAGTCACAGTTTTCGGGCCACCGGGCAGGGCCCGGCGGGATTCATCGCAGGCCATCCACATCCAGGATCAGCGCCATGCGACCATCGCCGATCAAGGTTGCACCGGCGTAACCGCGCAGGCCCCGCAGGGCTTTGGGCAACGGCTTGATCACCACTTCCTCGCGCCCGCGCACCTGGTCCACGACCAGGCCGAAGCGGGCCTCGCCGGCCTGCAGCACCACGATGGTCAGCAGGGTCGACGCGGCTGGCGTCACATCCAGCCACTGGCGCAGATCGACCAGCGGCAGGGTATGCGAGCGCCGGTCGAGCACGGCACGCCCATCGAACCAGCCCAGCGAGGTGCGCGGTGCGTGCAGCACTTCCATCACGCGCGCCAGCGGCAGCGCGTAGACGTCCTCGCCGGCCTGCACCAGCAGGGTAGGAAGAATGGCCAGGGTCAGCGGCACGCGGATCAGGAAGCGGCTGCCGCGGCCCAGTTCCGACTGGATCTGGATCTGGCCGCTCAGTTCGCGGATGCGCGACTGCACCACGTCCATGCCGACGCCACGGCCGGAGATATCGGTGACCTGTTGCTTGGTCGAGAAGCCGGGCAGGAACACCAGGTGCAGGCATTCCTCGCTGCTCAGGCGGGCCGCGGCTTCCGGGTCGATCAGGCCCTTCTCGCGTGCCTTCGCACGCAGCTTTTCCGGGTCGATGCCGGCGCCATCGTCCTGCACCTCGATGCTGACATAGTCGCCTTCCTGCTGGGCCGACAGCCGCACATGGCCCATCCGCGGCTTGCCCTGCGCCTCGCGCAGGTCGGGCATTTCCACGCCATGGTCGATGGCGTTGCGGACCAGGTGCACCAGCGGGTCGGCCAAGGCCTCGACCAGGTTGCGGTCGAGCTCGGTCTCGGCGCCGATCAGCTCAAGGTCCACTTCCTTCTTCAGCGAGCGGGCGACGTCGCGGGCCACCTTGGGGAAACGCGAGAACACCTTGCCGACCGGCTGCATGCGGGTACGCATCACCGCCGACTGCAGGCGCGCGGTGGCGATGTCCAGGGTGGAGACCGCGCGGTCCAGCTCTTCGTCGCGCAGGCGTGCGCGCAGCGTCTTCAACCGGTTGCGTGACAGCACCAGTTCGCCAATCAGGTTGACGATCGCATCCAGGCGCTTGGTGTCCACGCGCACGGTGTGCTCGGCCTCGGCCAGCGGCTTGGCGGCCGGCTTCGCGGGCGGCGTGGGCGCCGCCGGGCGGGGTGCCGGCGGCGGAGCAACCGGCGCGGCGGCGACCGCTTTGCTGCCGGGGGCCGCACCGCCGTGCAGCTGGTCAAGCAGGGCTTCGAACTCGTCTTCGCTGATCAGGCCGTCGTCGGCCTTCTTCGCTGGCGCAACCGCAGTGGGCGCGTTGCCGCCGTGCAGCTGGTCGAGCAGGGCCTCGAATTCGTCTTCGGTGATCAGGTCGCCGCCGCCGGCAGCGGGTGCCGAGGCGGTGGGGGCCACGGTTCCGCCGCCGTGCATGTCGAATTGTGCGATCAGCTCCGGCGGGGCGTAGCCCGGTTCCGTGCCGGAAGACACTGCATCGAGCATCGACTGCAGGTAGTCCAGCGATTGCTGGGCCGCGTCGAAGTGATGGGCCTGCAACACGGCCTGGCCAGCGCGCGCGATGCCAAGCGCTTCTTCGGCGGCGTGGCACAGCTCGACCATGGCGGTGACGCCGAGGAAGCCGGCACCACCCTTGAGCGTGTGGTAACCGCGGAACACCGCATTGAGCTGCTCGCTGTCCTGCGGTGCCTGCTCCAGCGACACCAGCTGTTCGCCCAGGCGGTCCAGGATTTCCTGTGCCTCGATGATGAAATCGGCAGTGATGTCGTCGGATACCGCGCTCATGCTTACAGCCCCAGATCCGACAACAGGTCGTCGGCGTCGTTCTGCGAGACCGCGTGGCGGTCCAGTCCCTTCAGTGCCGGCCCGGCCAGTTCCGGGTCGGTGCGATGCTGTTCCGGAGGCAGGCCGAGCGCGCCGAAGCCTTCGTGCACGCGGCGGACGATGCCGACCACGCGACGGATGATCTGCCCGGTCAGGTCCTGGTAGCTCTGGGTCAGGGCGATCTCGGTGAGGTTGTGGCGGATGCGCTCAAGCTGCGCATCCTGGCCCGGCTGCAGGCCTTCGGCGCGCAGTTGTTCGGTCAGGCTGCGGCATTCCTCAGCCAGGTCCAGGGTGCGGTGCGTGGCCTGTTCGGTCATTGCCACCACGTGGTCCAGGCGCGCGCAGGCGTCATCCAGCTCACCGGCTTCGCTGGGTACGGTCGGCAGTTCACCCAGCGCCTGTCCCAGTTCGCGGGCCAGCCGCGAAAGGCCGCTCATCATCGGCTGCGTGCGCAGCGCGACCAGTCCGTCGATACGCTGCCGCCAGGCGGCCTCGTCACCGGACTCCAGTGCGTCCAGGGCTTCCTGCAGGCGCAGGGCGAGGGCGTTCTTGTCGACCGTTGTGTCCATCAGGCGCTGGCCGCCAGGCGTTCGAAGATCTTGCCCAGCTTTTCTTCCAGGGTCTGCGCGGTGAACGGCTTGATGATGTAGCCGTTCACGCCGCTCTGGGCGGCTTCGATGATCTGCTCGCGCTTGGCTTCGGCGGTGACCATCAGCACCGGCAGGGTCTTCAGCTTGGCATCGGCACGGATCGCCTTGAGCAGCTCGATGCCGGTCATCACCGGCATGTTCCAGTCGGTGACCACGAAATCGAACGGCTGGCTCTGCAGCAGCGACAGCGCAGCATGCCCGTCCTCGGCTTCGGCGGTATTGGTGAAGCCCAGATCGCCCAGCAGGTTCTTGACGATTCGACGCATGGTCGAAAAGTCGTCGACGATCAGGATGCGCATGTTCTTGTTCAAAGCAGAGTTCCTTTGTTGTTCATTCCGGGCGGCCGGGGGCAGCCGCCTCGGGGATGTTCATTCTTCCAGGCCGGCGTCCGCCGCCTCGAAAATCTTCAGCCGGCCACGCAGGCGCAGCACGGCCTGGCCGTGGATCTGGCAGACCCGCGACTCGCTGACGCCGAGCACCGCACCGATCTCCTTCAGGTTCAGTTCCTGCTCGTAGTACAGCGAGAGCACCAACTGTTCGCGCTCGGGCAGGTGGCCGATGGCCTTGCCCAGCTCGCGGCCGAACTCGCCGCGCTCCAGCACCTGCTGCGGGGTCGGGCCGCCCTGCGCGACGGTGTCCAGCTCGCCCTGGTCCTCGATGCGCGACTCCAGGCTCAGCACCTGGCCGCGTGCGGCGTCTTCCATCAGCCGCAGGTATTCGGGCAGCGGCATGTCCATCGCGGCAGCCACTTCGGTGGCGCTGGCGGCACGGCCACTGCTCTGCTCGAGACGGCGGATGGTGGCGGCGGCGTCGCGGGCGCGGCGGTGCACCGAGCGCGGCACCCAGTCGCCCCGCCGGATCTCATCGATCATCGAACCGCGGATGCGGATCGAGGCATAGGTCTCGAACGAGGCACCCTGGTCGGCGTCGTAACTGCGCGAGGCCTCGATCAGGCCCATCATGCCGGCCTGGATCAGGTCGTCGACTTCGACGCTGGCCGGCAGGCGCGCGGCCAGGTGGTGGGCGATGCGCCGCACCAGGTCCGAGTGCTGGGCGATCACCTCGTTGGCGGCCGAGCGCTGGACCTCCCGGTACTGGGCTGCGCCTTTCATGCGGCCACCCCGCGTTGCTTGAGGATGCGCTCAAGGAAGAACTCGACGCCGCCGCGCGGTTCGGTCGGCGCCTGCCAGCGCGCGGTGCGACGGGCGATCTCGGTGATCGCCAGCGCCGCCGGGCTGGACGGGTAGGCCTTCACCACCGGCTGCTGGCGCTGCACCGACAGCCGCAGCCAGTCGTCCTGCGGCACGCAGCCCAGGTAGTTCAGCGAGACATCGGCGAGGAATTTCTCGCAGACGCGGGTCAGCTTCTCGTACAGCACGCGGCCTTCGTTGGGGTCGCGCACCATGTTGGCCACCACCTGGATGCGGTCCACGCCGCGTTCGCGCGACAGCACCTTGATCAGCGCGTAGGCGTCGGTGATCGAGGCCGGCTCGTCACAGACCACCACCACGGTGTCCTGCGCGGCCTGGCAGAAGGTCAGCACCCCGTCGGTGATGCCGGCGGCGGTGTCCACCACCATGATGTCCAGCTCGCGTTCCAGTTCGGAGAACACGTTGACCAGGCCGACATGCTCGGCCGGGGCCAGCTCGGCCATGTGGCGGCGGCCGGACGCGGCCGGGACCACCAGCACGCCGTTCGGGCCTTCGACGATGACGTCTTCCAGCGAGCAGCGGCCGGCGACCAGGTCGGCCAGCGTGAAGGTGGGGTTCAGCCCCAGGATCACGTCGATGTTGGCCAGGCCGAGATCGGCGTCCAGCAACAGCGTGCGCTTGCCCATGCCGGCCAGCGCCACGGCCAGGTTGGCCGAGACGTTGGTCTTGCCCACGCCGCCCTTGCCGCCGGTGACGGCAATGGTGCGCACAGGGCCGAGCGGCTCGCTGCGGGTGGCCGACAGCGGGAAGGTCTTGGTCAGCTTGGCGTACTCACGCGACGGCATGGTTCAACTCCGGGTTGCAGGGCATATCGGCCGCTCGGCGCAAATCTTCAAGGCGAAGTACAAGATTGGCTGCACTGGCCCGGTGCAGGTCCTCCGGAACGTCCTGGCCATCGGTCACCCAGGTGATCGGCAGGGCGTGGTCGACGGCCACCGACAGCGCGTTGCCGAAGCGGCCGGTCTCGTCCAGCTTGCTCAGTACCAGGCCCTGCAGGTTGGCGGCGCCGAAGCGGCGGACCACCTCGTCCATGTCGCCGAAGCTGGTGTTGGCTGGCAGCACCAGCAGGGTGCGGACCTGGCGGGCGGCGCGCAGCCACTGCAGCTGGGCGGCCAGTGCACGGTCGCGCGGGCCCAGGCCGGCGGTGTCGATCAGCACCAGCTTGTAGTCCTTCAGGCGCTCCAGCAGCTGGTCCAGGTCGGTGCCGCTGTTGGCCTCGTGCACGGCGATACCGAGCTGGCGGCCGTAGCCGTACAGCTGCTCGCGGGCGCCGATGCGGGTGGTGTCGGTGGTCACCAGAGCGACGTCGCGGGGCGCGTGCTTCTCGGCGAAGCGCGAAGCCAGCTTGGCGATGGTGGTGGTCTTGCCGGCGCCGGTCGGGCCGACCAGGGCGATCACGCCGCCTTCTTCCAGCGGGTCGACCGGAGCGATCGGCAGCTTGCGCGAGATCAGCCCCAGCATCAGGCCACGGCCACGGTGCGCTTCGGTCTCCAGCGGGATCTGCATGGCCACGTCGCGGGCCAGGCCGGCGTCGAAACCGTATTCGTCCATCAGGTCCAGCGCGGTGGCGCGTACCGGGCAGCCGCGCAGGCGCTCGTCGGTGAAGCGGTTCATCTCGCGCTCGATCACCTGGCGCATGCCGGCCACTTCGTGGCGCAGCTGGCGGATCTCGGCATCGTCCTGGGCGACCACCGTCAGCGTCGGGGCCGGGGCCAGCACCGGGACCGGGCTGGCTTCGTCGTTGGCGTGCACCGGTGCCGGTTCGCTGGCGGCGATGCCGGGCTGCACGTCGGCCACGGCAGCGGTCGGCAGCGGCGGCGGCTGCACGGCCGGTGCCGGGCTTTCGTGATGCGCCTCGTGCGGCGGATCGATCGGGAAGCGGGCGCGGTTGGCCGGTGCGGCAGCGGCGGTGGCCGGTGCGACGATGGCCTCGGCGAACGGGGCGAAGATCTGTTCCGGCAGCGCCGGTTCGTTGACGGCGGCGCGTGCCAGCGTGGCGGCGAAGCCGGTGCTGCCGCGGGTCGGCACGATCTCGTCGGCGCTGTCCAGGGTGCGGCCGGTGGCGCCGACCGCCGCACGGGCGAGGGCGGCGACGGCCGAGGTGGTGGCGGCCACCGGTTCCGGTGCCGGGGTGTTGCTGCGGCGGCGAGTGACCGCCGCGATCACCGCATCGGCGGCGGTACGCGGCTTGGGCGCCGGCGGCGGGGCCACGTCGCGGCGCGAGGCCTCCAGTGCACGCTGCACGGCGCTCTCGTCGTAGTTGGCGGCGGCGACGATCTCGATGCCTTCCTCGATCCGGCGGTTGGACAGGATCACGGCGTCAGGACCATGTTCCTTGCGCACCAGGTTCATGGCCGAGCGCATGTCGGCGGCGACGAATCGTTTGATTTTCATGCTGTGGTCACGGGACGAAGACGGCGGGGTGGCGGTCGGGGAACTCGGGTGGTCGGTGGTCTGCACGGTGCGGGTTCCCCTTGGTGTCTGTCTGTTGCGTTGGTTCGAAGGTGGTGTCTGTTTTCTGGCGCATCGAAGGGCGGCGTCAGCTGATCGTTCCGACCAGCTTCAGGCGCTTGTCTTCCGGCACCTCGCTGTAGGCCAGGACCGACAGCGACGGAACGCTGTGGCGGACCAGGCGGGCCAGCGCGGCGCGCACCGGGCCGGGTACCAGCACGACCGCGGGCTCGTTGCGGGCTTCCTGCTTGCTGACACATTCGGCCAGGCTCTGGTGCAGTCGCTCAGCGAGTCCGGGTTCCAGCGCGGCGCCGTTGCCCTGCGTGGACTCCTGCAAGACACGTTCCAATTGCGGGTTGAGGGTGAACACCGGCAGCTCCGCCGACATTCCGGCGATTTCCTGCACGATGAAGCGGCCCAGCGCAGTGCGCACCGCGGCGGTCAGCACGGCCGGGTCCTGGCTGCTGGGCGCATGCTCGACCAGCGCTTCGGCGATCTTGCGCAGCTGGCGGATCGGAATGCGCTCCACCAGCAGGTTCTGCAGCACGCGCACCACCGCCGACAGCGGCAGCGCCTTCGGCGTCAGATCTTCGACGAGCTTGGGCGCGCTCTTGGCCAGGTTGGCCAGCAGGTGCTGCACCTCCTCGTGGCCGAGCAGTTCCGGCGCGTGCTCGCGGATCAGGTGCGAGAGGTGGGTGGCGACCACGGTGGCCGGATCGACCACGGTATAGCCCAGCGTTTCGGCCTGGGCACGCTGGTGCGGCTGGATCCAGGTGGCATCCAGGCCGAACGCGGGGTCCTTGCCGGCGATGCCCTCCAGTGCGCCCAGCGCGCTGCCCGGGTCCAGCGCCAGCTCGCGGTCGGGATGGATCTCGGCGGTGGCCACCGGCACGCCATGCACCAGCACGCGGTAGCCGTTGGCCGGCAGTTCCAGGTTGTCGCGGATGTGTACCGAGGGAATCAGGAAGCCGACGTCCTGGGTGAGCTTGCGGCGCACGCCCTTGATCCGCGCCATCAGCTCGCCGCCCTGGTTGGCGTCCACCAGCGGGATCAGCCGGTAGCCGACCTCCAGGCCCAGTGGATCGACCGGGCGCAGCTCGTCCCAGCTCAGTTCGGCGGTCGGTGCCGGTGCGGCCGGGCGGCCCAGTGCATTCAGCGCGGCCGCGTCGCCGCCCGCGGCTGCGGCATTGGCTGCCGGTGCCTTCTCCTTGCGGTACAGCTTCCAGGCGATGAAGCCGAGGATCGCCGCCAGCGTCAGGAAAGCGACGTTGGGCATGCCCGGCACCAGCCCGACCAGGCCGAGGATGCCGGCGGTGATCGCCAGCGCGCGGTACTGGCCGAACACCTGGCCGGTCATGGCCTGGGCCATGTCCTGCGAACGCGAGGCACGGGTGACCAGCATCGCCACCGCGCTGGACACCAGCAGGGCCGGCAGCTGCGCCACCAGGCCGTCACCGATCGACAGCAGGGTATAGGTGGCGGCCGCCTGCCCGAACGGCATGCCGTGCTGCATCACGCCCACGGCCAGGCCGCCGAGCATGTTGATGAACAGGATCAGGATGCCGGCGATGGCATCGCCGCGGATGAACTTGCTGGCACCGTCCATCGCGCCGTAGAAGTCGGCTTCCTCGCGGACTTCCTCGCGGCGCGCCTTGGCCTCTTCACGCGTCAGCAATCCGGCGTTGAGGTCGGCGTCGATCGCCATCTGCTTGCCGGGCATCGCGTCCAGGATGAAGCGCGCGGTCACTTCCGAGACGCGGCCGGCGCCCTTGGTGATGACCACGAAGTTGATGATGGTCAGGATCGCGAACACCACGATGCCGACCGCGTAGTTGCCGCCGATCACGAACTCGCCGAACGCGGCGATGACCTTGCCCGCGGCGTCGTGGCCGTTCTGGCCGTTGAGCAGGATCACGCGGGTGGAGGCCACGTTCAGCGCCAGCCGCAGCATGGTGGTGATCAGCAGCACGATCGGGAAGATGGTGAAGTCCAGCGGGCGCTTCACGTAGACCACCGCCAGCAGCACCATCAGCGAGATGGCAATGTTGAAGGTGAACAGTGCATCGAGCACCGGTGCGGCCAGCGGCACCACGACCATGGCCAGCAGGGCCAGCACGATCAGCGGCGCGCCAAGTCCCTGGCGGATCATTTCCAGGGCGCGGCGGGTGTTGAAGCCGGAGGAGGGCTGAGCGCTCAAGGGCGGCCTCCCTTGCCGAATTCATCCACCTGGATGTGCGGGGCGTCCGGCATCGGCCCAGTGCGCCAGGAGCGCAGCTGGTAGACGTAGGACAGGACCTGGGCGACGGCCGAATACAGTCTCACGGGGATTTCCTTTCCGAGTTGGCCTTCCCGATACAAGGCGCGTGCCAAAGGCGGGGCAGAGACGATCGCGACCTTGTTGCCGTCGGCCACTTCACGGATGCGCAGGGCGGTCTCGTCCACGCCCAGGGCGACCACGGTGGGGGCGTTCATGGCGCCGCCTTCGTACTTCAGGGCCACCGCGTAGTGGGTCGGGTTGACCACCACCACGTCGGCGGTGGGGACCGCTTCCATCATCCGGCGGTTGGCCATCTGCTGCTGCAGCTGGCGGATGCGCCCCTTCACTTCCGGGCTGCCCTCGCTTTCCTTCATTTCCCGGCGCAGCTCTTCACGGGTCATCTTCAGCTTGCGCATCCAGTTCCAGCGCTGGTACGGGGCGTCGATGGCGGCCAGCACCAGCATCGCGCCGGCGGTGGCCAGCAGCAGCCGCAGGGTGAAGCCAAGGCCGTCGGTGATGGCGGTTTCCAGTGGGTGGTGGATCAGCCCGCGCAGGGTGTCGAAGCCGGTCCACACCACCAGCCCGGCGGCCACGCCGACAAAGGCCACGCGCAGCAGCGATTTGGTGAACTCGGCGATGGCCTCCGGGCCATACAGGCGCTTGAGCCCGCTCATCGGGTTCAGCCGGTTGATGTCGGGCAGCAACGCCTTCTGCGACCAGCGCAGGCCGCCCATCACCAGCGGCGCGACGAAGCTGGCCAGCAGGCAGACCAGCACCAGCGGCGCGATCACCAGCAGGAACTGCAGCAGCAGGTCGCCGAAGTGGCCGAACAGTTCCTTCGGGTTCTGCCGCAGGCTCTGTTCCGGGCTGAGCGCATGCTTCATCCAGGCGGTCGCGCCGCGGCCGATCGAGCCGCTCATGGCCATCACCGCCAGCACGCCGGCGCCGAACACGGCGGCCGTGCCGAGTTCGCGCGAGCGCGGCAGGTTGCCCTGTTCACGGGCGTCGCGCAGGCGTTTTTCGGTGGGTTGTTCGGTCTTTTCGCCGGCGGATTCGTTCTCGGACATCACGGGCACTGCGGCAGGGGATGCCGGGGTGCGTGCAAGAACTGTTCCGTGACGGGTTCAGGAGCCAACCAAGGTGGGCACCTGCCTGGGCAGGCACCGGCAGGACAGGCCGTGCCCGGCGGGCGCGCGGCCCGGTGTTACCCGGGTGGATGCTGCGTCGGCGGGCTCTGCGCCAGTTCCACCCGCGGCCGCGGCAGGTCGTGCAGCTGCATGAAGCGCGCAGCATCCACCGGGCGGCCCAGCAGGTAGCCCTGCAGGTAGTCGCAGCCCAATCGTTCCAGGTAGGCGCGCTGGGCAGCGGTCTCCACGCCTTCGGCCACGATATCCATGTCCAGCGCGTGGCCCAGCGCCACGATCGCCGAGACGATCACCACGTCCTCGGCGCTGTGCTCCAGGTCGCGCACGAAGGCATGGTCGATCTTGATCTCGGTGGCCGGCAGCCGCTTCAGGTACAGCAGGCTGGAATAACCGGTGCCGAAGTCGTCGATGGAAATGCCGACGCCCAGTGCCGACAACGCCTGCAGCAGGCGCAGGCTGGTGTCGGTATCGCGCATCACCGTGCTTTCGGTGATCTCCAGCACCAGATGGCGGGGCGCGATCGCGTGGCGTTCGATCACCGAGCGCACGTCCTGCAGCAGATGCGGCGAACTGAACTGCACCGGCGACAGGTTCACCGACATCGACCAGCCTTCGTGGCCAGCGTCGTGCCAGCGCCGCAGCTGCTGGCAGGCCTGGTCCAGCGCCCAGCGCCCGATGTCGTTGATCGCGCCGCTGCGTTCGGCCAGGCGGATGAAGCGATCCGGCGGAATCAGGCCGTGCTCGGGATGGCGCCAGCGGATCAGTGCCTCGGCGCCGGCCACCTTCTGCGTGGCCACGCGGATCTTCGGCTGGTAGTTCAGGAACAGCTGATCGCTGCCGATCGCCCGGCGCAGGTCGGCCAGCAGGCGGAATTGCTGCTCGGCGCTGTCGTTCATCCAGTCGGCGAACAGTACGAAGGCGTTGCGCCCGGATTCCTTGGCCTGGTACATCGCTGCATCGGCGAAGGCCATCAGCTGGCGCTCGCTGGCGGCGTGGTCGGGGCAGATCGCCACGCCGATGCTGGCGGTCACCTGCAGTTCGTTGTCGGGCAGCAGCGGGCCGCTGCCCACCGCCTGCAGGATGCGACGGGCCAGGGTCGGCAGGTCCTCGTCGTGCTCGATGCGCACCACCAGCACGAACTCATCGCCGCCCAGCCGTGCCAGCATGTCGTGCGGCCGCAACAGCTGGCGCGTGCGCTCGGCCACCGCCACCAGCAGGGCATCGCCGGCCTGGTGGCCATAGGCATCGTTGACCTGCTTGAACCCGTCCAGGTCCATGAACATCACCGCGAAGCGGTTGCCGCCCTGTTCGGCCTCGGCCAGTGCCTGCACGATGCGCCGTTGCAGCAGCAGGCGGTTGGGCAGGCGGGTCAGCGGGTCGTGCAGCGCGGCCTGGGTCAGTTCCTGCTGGGCGTCGGTCAGCGAGGTGCTCAGCAGTGAATTGCGCAGGCGCAGCAGCTGCGCTTCCACGCGCTGATCCAGCCACGACACCACCAGCACCACGGCCAGGATGGCCACGGTCAGCACCACCACCAGCATCGCCAACCATTCGCTCTGCAGCCCGTCGCCCACCGCCGCGCCGCAGATGCTGCCTTCCGGGAAGCGTGCGGCGGCCATGCCGGTGTAGTGCATGCCGACGATGGCCAGCCCGAGCAGGCCGGCCGCGGCCAGCCGATCACCCACCCGCGTGCGCTGCGCGCGCAGGCGGAATGCCACGTACAGCGCGGTCCACGAGGCGGCGACCGCCACCATCAGCGAGAACAGCAGCCAACCGGGGTCGTACTCGATGCCCGGGCGCATGCGCATGGCGGCCATGCCGACGTAATGCATGCCGGCGATGCCGGTGCCCATCAGCAATGCACCACCGGCCAGCCGCGGGTGCGGCAGGGTGCGCAGCGAGACCAGCCACAGCGCGAACACCGATGAGGCGATGGCCAGTGCCAGCGAAAGCAGGGTGATCGGCAGGTCGTAGCCGAGTGGAATGGGCAGGTTGAAGGCGAGCATGCCGATGAAGTGCATCGACCAGATGCCCAGGCCCATGGCGAAGCCGCCGCCGAGCCGCCACCACCAGGCGGCGCCCTTGCCGGGTGCGGTGACCGTGCGCCCGGCCATCGCCAGCGCGGTGTACGAGGCCATCACGGCAACCAGCAACGAGATCGCTACCAGCCACGGGTTGTACGTGCCTACCAGCATTCGTCAGTCTCCCGGACCTGCCTGTCGACGGAAACCACGGTGGGGCATGCATGAGGCGGGCCGGCGCGGAACGCTGGCCGATCGTGGCGTCCCCCCTGGACGCCACGCATTCACTCTAACGCGCAGACCCGGGGGAAGGGCAAGCGGCAAAACGTGATGATCGGGTCAGCGTGTGACCGCGTCCGCAGCCTGGAAGGCGGCGTCGAACAGGCGCTGTACCGGCGGGCCCATTTCCCCGGCCAGCAGGGCCAGCAGGAACAGGCCCAGCAGCAGCGAGACCGGCAGGCCGAGCTGGATCGGGTTCAGCGCCGGTGCGGCGCGGGCCAGCACGCCGAAGGTCAGGTTCACCGCCAACATCGCCACCGTCAGTGGAATCGCCAGGGTCAGCGCGCCACGCAGCACGGTCAGCAGGAAGGTCGGGGCGATGCTGAAGAACGCGTGCGGGTCCGGCAGCGGAGCACCGATCGGCAGCGCCCGGTAGCTGTCCACCACCAGCGAGATCAAGGCCAGGTGGCCGTTGGCAGTGAAGAACAGCAGGCCGAACAGCAGGTAGAACCACTGGCCGATCACGCCCGAGGTGCCGCCCCGCAATGGGTCGCTCATCTGCGCGAAGGCCAGGCCGGTGCCCTGGGCGATCAGCTCGCCGGCCATCGCACCGGCCTCGAACACCAGCCGCAGCAGGAAGCCGATGGCCACGCCGATCGCCAGTTCACGGGCGATGGTCAGCACGGTGGCGGCATCGAAGCCGGTCCACTCGGGTACGGGCGGCAACAGCGGTGCCAGCGCGATTGCCAGGGTGCCTGCCAGCACCACGCGGACCCGCGCCGGTACCGCGCGGGTACCGACCATCGGCATCGCCATGGCCACCGCGCTGATGCGCAGCATGGTCCACAGCACGGTGCCGATCATGCCGAAGGCCTGCAGGCCGTCGGCGGCCATCTGGGTGGCGGCATCCATCGAAGCGCGCGTCCTAGCCGATCAGGTGCGGAATGCGCTGGAACAGCAGCGTGGTGAATTCAACCAGGTGGCCGATCAGCAGGCTGCCCAGTGCGAACAGCACGGCCGTCAGTGCCGCCGCCTTGGCGACGAAGGCGATGGTCGGTTCGTTCAGCTGGGTCGCGGCCTGCACGACACCGACCACCACGCCCACCACCAGCACGGTAAGCAGCAGCGGGCCGGCCACCCACAACACGGTGATCAGGCCGCCACGCAGTTCGGTCAAGGCAAGTTCGGGAGACATCGTCTTTCCATCGGTAGCGCCGGGCGCTGCCCGGCGACGCTCATGTAGAGTCGAGCCAGGCTCGACTGCGCTTTGCGAGGGATATCAGGCCGGATTGAAGCTGGCCGCCAACGTACCCACGGTCAGCACCCAGCCATCCACCAGCACGAACAGCAGGATCTTGAACGGAGCCGACACCAGCATCGGCGACAGCATCATCATGCCCATCGACATCAGCACGCTGGCCACGACCAGGTCGATGATCACGAACGGAATGAAGATCAGGAAGCCGATCTCGAAGGCGGTCTTCAGCTCGCTGGTGACGAACGAGGCAACCAGCACCGGGAACGGGATCGCGTCGGGGCTGGCATAGGTACCGTGCCCGGCGATGCCGGCGAAGGTCATCAGGTCGGTCTCGCGGATCTGCGCCAGCATGAAGCCGCGCAGCGGCGTGGTGGTCAGCGTCCACGCGGTCTGGAAGTCGATCTCGCCGTTGAGGTACGGCGCCATGCCGGCACTCCAGGCCTTGTCCCAGGTCGGCATCATCACCATCGCGGTGAGGAACAGGGCCAGTCCCAGCAGTACCTGGTTGGACGGCGTCTGCCCGGTGCCCAGTGCCTGGCGCAGCAGGCCCAGCACGATGATGATGCGGGTGAACGAGGTCAGCACCAGCAGCATCGACGGGATCAGGGTGATCGCCGTCATCAGCAGCAGGGTCTGCAGCGGCAGGCTGACCGGTGCACCGCCGATCTTGCCGACGTTGATGTCCGGCAGCGGCGTGGTCGGCGCGCCGGGTGCGGCGAACGCCAGTACCGGCAACAGGCACAGGGCAAGCAACAGCAGCCACGGCATCAGGGTGGCAACACGGGTACGGGTGACACGCATGTCAGGGGTCCTTGCGCAGCCGCTGCTGCAGCAGCTGGGCGAAATTCGGCAGGTTCTTGAAATCCGGCACGCGCACCGGTGCCGGCGGCGGCAGCGGTTCGGGCAGGGTGTGCAGGGTATTGATGCCGCCGGCGGTCACGCCCAGCAGCAGCTGCTGGCCGTTGACCTCCACTACCACCACGCGCTCCTTGGCACCGACGCTCAGGCTGGCCACCAGCTTCATGCCTTCGGCCGGGCGGAAGCCGCTGCCGGGCAGGCGCTTGAGCAGCCAGCCCAGGCCGATGACCAGGGCCAGCACCGCCAGCAGCGCCAGCACCGCACCGAACAGGCTCGGTGCGGCGGCCGCGTGCTGGCCGACCTGCGGGCCAATCGGCGCGGCGGTCTTGCCGACCGCCAGCAGGGTGGAGGCAAGCAGGCTCAACGCAGTCTCCGGATCCGCTCGCTCGGGCTGACCACGTCGGTCAGGCGCACGCCGAAGCGGTCATTGATCACCACCACTTCGCCGTGGGCGATCAGGGTGCCGTTGACGAACACATCCAGCGATTCGCCGGCGCCGCGTTCCAGTTCCACCACCGAGCCCTGGTTGAGCTGCAGCAGGTTGCGGATCGGCAGGCGGGCGCGACCGACTTCCAGCGACAGGGTCACCGGCACGTCGAGGATCACGTCCAGGTTCAGGTCGGGACCGTTCGCCTCATCGGCCTGCAGGCTGCTGAACTGGGCCGGGGTCGGTTCGAGGGCGTCGATATCGTTCATTGCGGGTCTTCCTGGATGACGGGTACGCGCGGACGGGTGCCCGGCGGATGGGTAGCGGTGATCTTCACGGCGTTCATGCCGTTGGCGATGCCGAACTCGCCGGTGAACACCGGGATGTTCTCCACGCACAGCGGCACCTGCGGGCTCAGCTCGATCGGCAGCACATCACCAACCTTCAGCCGGGTCAGGTCGCGCAGGGTCATGCGCTTGCTGGCCAGCACGCTGGACAGCGTCACCTCGGCGATGTTGAGCTGCTCGCGCAGGGTCTGGCCCCAGCTTTCGTCGCGGTCGTTGCGGTCGCTCTGGATGCCCGCGTCGAGCAGTTCGCGGATCGGCTCCAGCATCGAGTACGGCAGGGTGACGTGGATGTCGCCGCCGCCGCCGTCCAGTTCCACGTGCAGGCGGCACACCACCACGTATTCGCGCGGGGTCACGATGTTGGCGAAGTGCGGGTTGATCTCCGAATTGATGTACTCGAAGTCGACGTCCATCACCGGTGCCCAGGCCTCGCGCAGGTCGGCGAAGGTCTGCTTCAGCAGCAGGTGGATCACCCGCATTTCGGTGGCGGTGAACTCGCGGCCCTCGATGCGCGTCGGGTAGCGCCCGTCGCCGCCGAAGAAGTTGTCGACGATGGCGAACACCAGGGTCGGCTCGAACACGATCAGGCCGGTGCCACGCAGCGGCTTGAAGCGGATCAGGTTCAGGTTGGTCGGCACATACAGCGAGTGCATGTAGTCGTTGAACTTGATCAGTTCGATGCCGCGCACCGACAGCTCGGCCGAGCGGCGGATCAGGTTGAACAGGCCAATCCGCCACAGGCGCGCGAAACGCTCGTGGACCATTTCCAGGGTCGGCATGCGACCGCGGATGATGCGGTCCTGGCTGGCGAAGTCGTACGAACGTGCCTCGCCTGACGGCGGCTCCGGATCGGTCTCGACCGCGCCACTGTCCACGCCGTGGAGCAGGGCATCGATCTCGTCCTGGGACAGCAGGTCATTCATCGGTGGGCCCTTACTGGGTCACGAAGCTGGTGAACAGCAGATCGTCGGCGCCGTTGCTGCCGGTCTCGGCCTTGAGCACCTTCTGCACTTCGGCGAGCGAGGCGGCCTGCAGCTTCTGCTTGCCGGCGATATCGGCGATCTGGTCGGGGCTGACCTGCGAGAACAGCATCAGCAGGCGCGCACGGATGGCCGGGGCGTGGGTCTTGATCGCCTCCAGCGCGGCCGGGTCGCGGGTCATCAGCTGCACTTCCAGCTGCAGGTAACGCGGGCCGTCGACCGGGCCGTTGAGGTTGACCACGAAGGCCGGGTCCAGCGCGAAGTACTGGGCGGGGGCGGGCGTGGCGGTTTTCTTCGGCGCCTGCGCGGCCTTCTCTTCGTGCTTGGACTGGGTGAAGAACCAGACGCCACCACCGGCGGCTGCGGCGGCCAGTACGGCCACCAGTGCGGTGATCAGGATCGGACTACGCGGCTTGGCGGTCTTGTCCTTCTCGGCGGTCTTCTTGGTTTTTTCAGCGGCTGCGGCCACGGGGTGAAGCTCCTGAGGGTTGCTTCACCGGGATATGCAAGGGGCGTGCCGAAGGGCGGGTGCAGGGGTGCGACGGAATTCCGTCGGGGTGCCGGTGGGGCCGTGCGGAGCAAGCTCCGCACCCACCAACGCGATACGGGCAGGTGCCAATCACCCTGCGCTGGCAGGTGCCAACCGCTCCGCTCTGGTGGGTGCCAACCTTGGTCGGCACGCATTCTCAGGCGTAGGCGTCCAGCAACCCGCGCTGGCGGATCAGCTGGGCGGAGGAGACGCTGCCGTCGCCCGGCGTCGGTTCTCCGTCACCGCCCAGCCCGCCGCCGCCGGATGGTCGCGACGCATTGCCGTCACCACCGGGGGCCTGATGGCCGACATCGGCGTGGGCCAGGTGGAAGCCCTGTTCGCCGAGCAGCTCGCGCAGGCGCGGCAGGCTGTTTTCCAGCGCCTGGCGCACGTCCACATGCGGGCTGCTGAAACTGGCATGCACCTTGTCGCCGTTCAGCTGCAGGCGCACATCGACCGGGCCCATGTCATCCGGGCTGAGGCGGATGTGGGCGTGGCCGATCTTCTGGTCAGCCAGCCAGCCCAAGCGCGCGCCGATGGCCTGGTCGAAGCCATCATCAGCGAGCACCGGTTTCGGCGTCGGCTCGCCGTTGAAGATCGCGTTGCCAGCAGCGAGTGCGGCCTTCAGGTCCTGCGCCGCGGCGTTGGCCGGAGCGTGCAGCAGGGGCGCCGTGGTGCGCTCGCCGATCAGGGTCGCGTCGCCGTCTTCGCCGCGCTCGCCGCGTTTTCCGGGCAGCAGCATCTCAGGCAGTGGCAGCGTCGTCGCCGGCTCGGTGCCGGACGCGGCGTTGGCCTTGCCCTCGGTGGCGGCGGCAGCCGGTGTGGCAGCGGCCGGCACAACCGCAGCGGCCGGCTGTGCAGCTGTGGCAGGCAGGGCAACGCCATCTGTGTCGGTGGCCGCCACTGCAGCGGCGGGCAGGGCAGCGGCAGGATCGGCGGGGAGCGGTACCGCCAGCACCAGCCCGGCCAGGCCCAGCGGCGGCCAGGGCGCTTCCTCGGTCGCTGCCGGTGCGTCTTTCCCGGCAAGGGGCTTGACCGGTACTGCAGGCACCACGGCCGCGGTGTCCTCGGGTGTGGCGGCAGTGTCCGGCTTGCGCTCGCTGCCGGCCTGATCCCTGCTGTCCGACGCTGGACCCTGCGGGCTGGTGGGTGTCGGCGTGCTCGACGCCCGGGTGGGCGCATCGGCAGCCGGCGCGCCTCCCTGCAGCAGCTGGCTGAATTCCTTGTTGCTGTCGCTGCGCGGGGTGCGCGCGGCACCATTGCCGGAGCCCTGCGGCTGGGCGCTGGCGCTGCCGCCGAGTGGAGCGGGCATCACGCGCGGCCTCCCTGCTCGGCACCGTCCTGGTCTTCGGCCTGCACCAGGCGCGCCCGGCGCGCACCGATGTCATCCATCTCGCGCTGGTCGCGGCGGTCGGTCACCACCTTTTCCTGTGCGCGGTAGCTGGCGGCCAGCTGCTCCAGCACGGCCTTGTCGCGGCTGGCCAGGATCAGTCGTGCCCGCTCGGCTTCCACCTTCTCGCGGTTGCCGTCCACGGTGCGCTGCTGCTGCTCCACCGCGCTGTCGAGGCGGTCGAGGAAGGCGCGACGGTTGAGCAGTTGCGCCGGGCTGGTCGCCGCCATCTGGGCGTTGGCGTACTCCTCGGCATAACGGCGCAGTTCGTCCAGTCGCGATAGATGGGTATCGAGCACGCGCTGGCGTTCGGCGAGATCGCGGGCCACCGCGTCCTCGTGTTCCTGGGCCCGCTTGAGCAGGGGATCGATGCGCTTGGACTGGTTCATGGCTTAGCTCTCTTGTTCCACCAGGCGCTGCAGCGCCGCCTGGCTGTGCGGGAGATCTGCGGCCTTGGCAACGTCCTGGCCGAGGAACTCCATGATTTCCGGCCAGCGTTCCAGGGCTTCGTCGGTCGCGGCGTCGTTGCCGCGCTGATAGGCACCGATGGCGATCAGGTCGCGGTTGGCCGAGTAGGCCGACACCAGCCGCTTCAGCTTGCGGATGCGCAGGCGCCACGGTTCGTCGGCGATTTCCGTGACCACGCGGCTGACCGACGATTCGACGTCGATGGCCGGGTACAGGCCACTGTCGGCGACGCGGCGCGACAGCAGGATGTGGCCGTCGAGGATCGCGCGCGCCGCATCGGCGATCGGATCCTGCGGATCGTCGCCCTCGGTCAGCACCGTGTAGAACGCGGTGATCGAGCCGCGGCCCTTGGCACCGTTGCCCGCGCGTTCAACCAGCGCTGGCAGCTTGGCGAACACCGACGGCGGGTAGCCGCGGGTGGTCGGCGGTTCACCCACCGACAGGCCGATCTCGCGCTGCGCCTGCGCAAAGCGGGTCAGCGAATCCATCAGCAGCAGCACGTTCAGGCCCTGGTCGCGGAACCACTCGGCGATGGCGGTGGCGCGGTAGGCGCCGTGCAGGCGTGCCAGCGGCGGCCGATCGGCGGGGCTGGCGACCACCACCGCGCGGCGCAGGCCTTCCTCGCCCAGCGTGGTCTCGACGAAGTCGCGCACTTCGCGGCCGCGTTCACCGATCAGGCCAACCACGATCACGTCGGCGGCGGTGTAGCGGGTCATCATGCCCAGCAGCGTCGACTTGCCGACGCCGGAGCCAGCGAACAGGCCGACACGCTGGCCGCGGCCGATCGGCAGCAGCGCATTGATCGCGCGCACGCCGACGTCCAGCGGCTGGGTGATCGGTTCGCGCGCCAGCGGATTGATCGACACGCCGGCCATGCCGACATGCCCTTCGGCGCGGATAGGGCCCTTGCCGTCCAGCGGTACGCCGTCGCTGTCGATCACGCGGCCGAGCAGGCCTTCGCCCACTTCCACGCCGCCACGGCGCGCCGAGGGCACCACCCGTGCATTGGGCAGCAGCCCGTGCAGTTCGGCACTGGGCATCAGGTAGGTGCGCTCGCCTGCGAAGCCGACCACTTCGGCGTCGACCCAGCCGCCATCGACCACTTCGACCTTGCAGCTGGCACCCAGCGGCGCCTCGCAGCCGACCGCTTCCAGGGTCAGCCCGACCGCGCGGCGCAGCACGCCCTCGCGGATCAGCCCGCGTCCATGCGCGGTGTCCACGCGCAGGCCGTCGAGGCGGCTGGCCAGGCGCAGGTTGCGGGCCACGGCCCAATCGGCCGGCTGCGCCGCCGGTTGTGGCGCGGCTTGCGATTCCGGGCTCATGCGCTTGCTCCGGTCTGGCGGATCACCGCATCCAGCGCACCGCGCAGGCGCGCTTCCAGGGTGCCGTCGATGCGCACGGCTTCGGCGTGCACGCGCAGGTCGCCACGACTGAGGCTGGTATCCGGTACCAGGCGCTGCTGCGGCGACAGGTTCAACAGCGGGGCGAGGGCGGCGATGTCGTCCGGGTGCAGGCGGACTTCCACCTCGCGGGTGCTTCCACCCACGGCATCGATCGCTTCACCGACCAGCTGCGCGAGCAGCGCCGGCTCGGCCTCGTAGGCACGACCGACCAGCGCACCGGCGATACGCACCGCCAGCTCGCCCAGCGCGCCGACCACTTCGTTCTCCAGGCGCACCAGCGGCCGGCTGAAGTTGTCGAGGATGCCCTCGATCTGCGCGGCGAGACGACGCACCTCGGCCTGGCCCTGGCCATAGCCTTCGGTATGGCCGTGCTGGAAGCCTTCCTTCTCGGCGCTGTCCTGGATCGCCTGGATTTCCTCCAGGGTCGGCAGCTGCAGCGGCGGTTCCGGTTCGTGCTCGGGGTCCGGCTCGGTAAGTTCGAACACATCCTCCTGGGCCCGTGCCGGTTCGGGCTGGGCCAGCAGGTCCGGGGCAAGCCAGCGCACGACGTTGCTCACAGCATGGCCTCCGCGCTGCCACCGATGGTGACGGTGCCTTCATCGGCCATGCGCTTGACGATGGCCAGGATCTCGCGCTGCGCGCCTTCCACGTCGGACAGGCGCACCGGGCCGCGGGCTTCCATGTCTTCCAGCAGGATTTCCGCCGCGCGCTGCGACATGTTGCGGGTGATCTTGTCGCGCACCTTGATGTCGGCACCGCGCAGGGCCAGGCCCAGGCGCTCGCCGCTCACTTCGCGCAGCACCAGCTGCATCTCGCGGTCGTCCAGGTCGACCAGATCGTCGAACACGAACATCAGGTCCTGGATGCGGTTGCTCAGCGGTGCGTCGATACGGGCGATCTCGCCCAGGATCGCCTGGTCCTGGCCGCTGTCCATGAAGTTCAGGATGTTGGCCGCACACTGCACGCCGCCGATGTTGGACGACTTCAGGTTCTGGTTGCCGGCGAACTGGCGCTCCATGATCTCGTTGAGTTCATTCAGTGCGTTCGGCGGAATACCGTCGAGGGTGGCAATGCGCAGCAGCACGTCCACGCGGGTACGGTCGGGCAGCAGCTTCAGCGCATCGGCGGCCTGGTCGGTTTCCAGATGGGCCATCACGATGGCGATGATCTGCGGGTGCTCGTTGCGCACCAGGTCGGCCACCGCGCGCGGGTCCATCCACTTCAGCGCATCCAGGCCGGTGGTGTTGCGGCCGAGCAGGATTCGGTCGATCAGGTTGCCGGCCTTCTCGCTGCCCAGCGCCTGCACCAGCATGTTGCGGATGTAGTCGTCCGAGCCTACGCCCAGCGAGGTCTTCGAGCCCAGTTCCTGGCCGAACTGGTCCATCACCCGTTCCACCTGCTCGCGGGTGATGTCGGTCATGGTGGCCATGGCGATGCCGATCTTCTGCACTTCCTTGGGTTCCATGTGGCGCAGCACCTCGGCCGCATCCAGCTCACCCAGGGACAGCAGCAGTACCGCCGCGCGCTGCACACCGGTCAGTTGTGCCTCAGTCATTGGCCACCCAGCCCTTGACCACCTGGGCCACGCGCTTGGAGTCGGTCTTCACGGCTTCACGCGCCATCCGCAGTCGTTCCTCATATGAATCCACCGGCAGGGCCAGTGCATCCGGCCCGCCCAGGCTGGCGCGGTCGGCGCCCAGCGCCGGCAGCGGCATGCCATCGTCATCCACCAGCTGCACGTCCGCGGTATGCGGCTCCAGTGCCTGCTCGTCGTTCTTCTTCTGGCCGGTGATCGCGCGCAGCGCCGGGCGCAGCACGCCGAACAGCAGGGCCAGTACCACCACCGCGCCCAGCAGCATGCGGCCGGCATCGTGCACCCACGGCAGTTCCCACCAGGCCGGGCCTTCGACCGGCGTGGTGTCACGCACGAACGGGGCGTTCATCACCGACACGGTGTCGCCACGCTCGGCGTTGAAACCGACCGCCTGCTTGACCAGCGCTTCGACGCGGGTCAGCTCGGCGGCCGACAGCGGCTGCGGCGCGACCTTGCCGTTGGCACCGGCGCGCGGCACGTTGTCCACCAGTACCGCCACCGAGACGCGCTTGATGCGGCCGGCCGGCTGGCGGGTGTGCTGCAGGGTGCGGTCCAGCTCGTAGTTGCGGGTCGCGTTCTTGCTGCTTTCGGTCGGCGCCTGCGCGGTGGCCGGTGCGGTCTGCTGGCCCGGCGGGCTGTTGCTGGTCGCGCCCGGCACGCCCTGCGGGCCCGGCGTGGTGGTGCTGTTCTCGCTCATCTGCTCGCTGCGCAGCTTCTGCGGCTCGCCGTTGTAGAGCTCACGGGCTTCCTCGGTCACCGAGAAATCCATGTCCACGCTCACTTCCGGATTGACCCGGCCCGGGCCGGTCATCGGCTCCAGCAGTTCGCGGATGCGCTGGTTGAACGAGGTTTCCTGGCGGCGCACCTGCTCGAACTGGGCGGCGTTGACCGCAGCCTCGCTGTTCGGATCGCTGACGCTGAGCATGCGCCCGCTCTGGTCGACCACGGTCACCCGTTCCGGCGCGAGGTCCGGAATGCTGGCCGCGACCATGTGCACGATGGCGTCGACCTGGCTGCGTTCCAGCTGCTGGCCGCCGCGCAGTTCCAGCGTCACCGAGGCGCTGGCCACGTCACGCTGGCGGGTAAAGGCGCTGGGCTTGGGAATGGCCAGGTGCACGCGCGAATCGCGCACCGGGCGCAGCGTGTTGATGGTGCGCGACAGTTCGGTTTCCAGCGCGTGCTGGTAGCGCGCGCTTTCCACGAACTGGCTGACGCCGAAGCCGGGGTCGCGTTCCATCAGCTCGAATCCGAGCTTGCCGCTGTCGGTCAGGCCAGAGCCGGCCAGCTTCAGGCGGGCGTCGTGCAGGTTCTTTTCCGGCACGGTGATGCCACCGGTGGCCGGGTCGAGCGCGAACGGAATCTGCGCGGCGCGCAGCAGGTCGGTCGCTTCAGCGGTCGCCTTCTGGTCCAGGCCGGTATACAGCGGGACCATGCCCGGCTTCTGCGACCAGAAGAACACGGACAGGCCTGCCGCCACCGCCACCGCGATCATCGCCATCAGGCCCAGCCGACGGGTGATCTGCAGACTCTGCAGGCGGTCGAACCATTGCCCGGCCTTCTCGGCGTTCAGGCTGTCCTTGGAGAGCGTCAGTGCCATGCGTCAACGTTCCTTACAGCGGCATGTTCATCACGTCCTGGTAAGCCTGGACGAGACGGTTGCGGACTTCCACGGTGGCGCGGAAGGCGATCTGGGACTGCTGCGAGGCGACCATCACCTTGGCCAAGTCGGCATTGGGGTCACCCATTTCGAAGGCCTTGGCCAGGGCGCCGGATTTCTGTTGCGCATCGTTGACGCCGGCAATCGCTCCACGCAGGGTTTCGGTGAAGCTGGCGGGCTGGACCTGCGGCGCATCCAGCACCGTGCCCGGCAGGGCATTGCTACGCGGCGCTTCGGCCAGCGGGTTGAGCGCCGCGGACTGTCCCACCTGGGTCTGGTAGGAGCGGATCTGGGAGAGGATCGAAGTGACGGAGTGGGACATCTGCAACGGTTCCAGAAACAGGGATAGGGTTGTCTGCTGGTGCTTGTGCAAGTGCCGTGCCGAAACCGGTTTTCGATTCAGTGTCGTGAGGGTGTGGGTGTGCTGGCAGGGCTGCGCCCTGCACCCGCGGTAGTGCCGGCCGCTGGCCGGCAACTTCAACAGCAACGGCAGAAGCTGGTGTGC
>NZ_JAPTFX010000260.1:0-2336 GCF_030985895.1 Stenotrophomonas sp. Sm6012
TTGTGGGGGGGGGCGGCCGGGGGGGGGGGGGGGCGGCGCGGGGGCCCCCACTCCTTGTCCCTCACCCCATCGGCCCACGCAATGCATCAAGCACCGTGCGCATCGCCACGGTGACGTGGCGGCGAGACGGGTAATACGCGTAGTAGCCATCGAAATGCGGGCACCAGTCGTCCAGCACGGATTGCAGGCGGCCATCGTCCAGCATCGGCTGCACCTGGTCTTCCGGCAGCCAGGCCAGGCCGCTGCCGGCCAGCGCGGCGGCGCGCGTCATGCCCATGCTGTTGAAGATCCACTGACCACTCACGCGCACGCTCAGTTCGTTGCCGTCCTGGCCAAAGTCCCACGGCATCAGCCCGCCATGGGTGGGCAGGCGCAGGGTGATGCAGTTGTGCACGGCCAGGTCGTGCGGATGCCGCGGTACCACGTGCTGGCGGAAGTAGGCGGGCGCACCGACCACGCGCATGCGCAGCGGCGGGCTGATCGGCACCGCGACCATGTCGCGGGCCAGGCGCTCACCCAGGCGGATGCCGATGTCGTAGCGCTCGGCAACGATGTCGGCCAGCCCGTAGTCGGCGGCCAGTTCCACCTTCAGCTCCGGATACTGCTGCAGCAACGGTGCCAGCCGCGGCCAGGCGATGTACTCGGCGGCATGGCCGGTGGCGTTGATGCGGATGGTGCCGGCCGGTCGTTCGCGGTACTCGGCCAGTGCGGCCAGCCCGTCCTCGATCTCGGCCAGGCGTGGGGCCAGGGTTTCCAGCAGGCGGGCGCCGGCCTCGGTGGTGGACACGCTGCGGGTGGTGCGGGTCAGCAGGCGCACGCCAAGCCGCTGTTCCAGGCCGCGCATGGCATGGCTGAGCGCGGACTGGGACACGCCGAGCTGGGCGGCGGCCTTGGTGAAGCTGCCCTCGCGGGCGACGTGGACGAAGGCCTGCAGATCGTTGAGGTTTTCACGGGGCATGAGGGGATGATACGGCCGGGCTGCGCCCGGCACCTGCCGAAACAACGGCAACGTCAACTTCAAAAGCGGGCTTCCTGCGGGAGGCGGGGTGGCTCAGGTTGCGGGGGGCGGCGCAAGTACGTCCATGTAGCCTCGGTCGCGCCATCCATGGCGCTCACGCCCCCGCAACCTGAGCCACCCCGCCTTCGACAGTTTCCCGCGAGCTGTTGGAACCTGCTGCTGATGGTGGGTGCCGACCGTTGGTCGACACGGGGTCGGATATGTGGGGATGTCGATTTCCACGTCTGTGGTTCGTCGAATGAATGACTTTCAACAGGAGCAGCACATGAGCACTGACACCACGCCGAAAGGCCCGGCCTCGTATTTCCCCTCCATCGAGAAGACCTACGGCCAGCCGGTAGCGCACTGGTTCGAGCTGCTGGCGGCCAGGCAGGGCCTGAAGCACATGGAACTGGTCAGCTTCCTGAAGAGCGAGCACGGCCTCGGCCATGGCCACGCCAACGCGCTTGTGGCGCACCATCTGGCCGGCAAGGGCTGACCCGCCGCGGGTCGGGGGCAGGGTGGAGCGCCTTCAGCTGAACGATTTCATCTGCAACTGTCATGCAGATCGTGTCTAATACCGCTCCCCACCCGTTGTTCCCCCACCCGCATGTCCCTTGAATCCCATGGCCCCGCGCCGTGCGACGACGCTGACGGCCACCTGGTCACCGCCGGTCCGCTGACTCCGCCGCCCGACAGTGCCGGCACCACCGCCGACGAAAAAGCACTGCGGCACTCGATCGCCGAGGACGTGCAGGGCATGGTGCTGGCCACGATGGTGGCCTCGCTGGGCCTGGCCATCTTCGCCAAGAGTGGGCTGATGATCGGCGGCATGGCCGGCATGGCCTTCCTGCTGCACTATGCGCTGGACTGGAACTTCGGCGTGGTGTTCGTACTGGTCAATCTGCCCTTCTACTGGGTGGCGCTGCGACGCATGGGCTGGGAATTCACCCTGAAGACCTTTGCCGCGGTCACCGCCTGCGGCGTGCTGACCGACCTGCTGCCGCGCTGGATCGATTTCTCGCATATCCACCCGCTGTACTCGGCCATCGTCGGCGGCGCCTTGTCCGGCCTGGGCATCCTGTTCTTCATCCGCCACCGTGCCAGCCTCGGCGGCATCGGCATCCTGGCGGTGTACCTGCAGCGCACCCGCGGCTGGAGCGCGGGCAAGGTGCAGATGTCCTACGACGCCTGCCTGATGGTGGCCGCGTTCTTCGTGCTGTCGCCGTCGAAGGTGCTGTACTCGGCCATCGGCGCGGTGGTGCTCAGCCTGGTGCTGATGTTCAACCACCGTCCCGGCCGTTACATGGGCGTGTGACGATTCGACGGTAGTGCCGGC
>NZ_JAPTFX010000261.1:0-2314 GCF_030985895.1 Stenotrophomonas sp. Sm6012
GCGCGCAAGCGCGCCGCCTCGATCAGTGCCCGAATGTCGCCCAGCAGCGCCGCGGGCGCTGCGAGCGATGCTGCTGATGGCCGGCGCCCGTTCATGCCACCGCCTCCGCAAGCTGCCGCGCGCCCGTGATGGCTTGGCGGCGGCTGGCCACCAGCTCGGCCGCCTCGCGCACCGGCTTGTCCTCGGTGTGGACGTAGTGCATGAACATCGCCACGGTCTTGTGGCCCGTCAGCTTCATTCCCACTTTGGTCGGCACACCGGAATTGGCAATGTCGGTGGTCGAGCGATGACGGATGCCGTGCGTGCCTACGTGCGGCACGCTGGCGGCCTTGAGCGTCCGGCACCAGCCGCCATAGTGCTCGCCAAAGGTCAGGTGCTTGGCCGGGTCGTTCGGCGACGGCAGGACGTAAGGGCAGCCTTCCAGACGCGGCGCCGTCGAAAGCAGCCGATAGGCTTCCTCGCTCATGGGCTTGGAAATGCCGCCAACCTTGCTGTCGGGCCACACCACGCGCCGGTTCTCGAAGTCCAGCCAGCTCCATTCGAGCGGGCAGATTTCGGAGCGCCGCGCCGCAAACTCGAATTGCAGCCGGATCGCCAACGGGATGACGTAGTTCTCCAGCCCCTCCGCCTCCAGTTTCTCCAACTGGCGGAAGATCCGCACCATTTCCTCGTCCACGATGAGCCGGGTTTCCTTGCCCGGCGGGTACATCGGGACGTGGCGGCACGGATTCGTGCCGTCCGGGCGGAAGCCCCAGACTTCGGCCAAGTTGAACATCTTGCGCAGCACGCCGAAGGTCTTGTTGGCCTCGGTCGGCTTGTAGGCCAGCTTTTCCATGAGCCCCGCAATGTCGGGCCGCTTCACGTCATGCACCTTCTTGCGGCCCAGCAGCGGGATGATGTTGCGGTCGATGACGCCCTGGTAGCCGTCCTGCGTGCTGACCTTGTTGCGCTTCTTGGAGTAGTCCTCCATGAACTTTTTGCACAACTCGGCCATCGTGGGCGCCTTGCGCGCCTCGGCCTTGGCACCGCCGGGATCACCACCCCGGCGAACCTCGGCCAGCCAGTCCTGCGCTTTGACCCGCGCCTGTTCGACGGTTAGCTCCCCGTAGAGTCCCAGCGAGGGCTTGCGGGGCTGGCCAGAGTTCGTGCGGTACTGGAGCATGAACACCCGGCGTCCCGTCGAGGTAATCTTGCAAAGGAAGCCGGGCACGACGGTATCCCGTAGTTCGATGTCCTTCGCCTGGGGTTGCGCCGACTCTACGGCGGTCTTGGTGAGCTTGATCTTTGCCATGATGACTCCTTGGAACGACCCGGATTCCAGGAGCCAGATAGGAGCGGCGCGAGGGAGAACCGGGTCAAGTTTCAGAAAGCACCGGCATATGATGGAAGCGCGTAAGCTATTGATAAACCTGCTGTATCGGGCTACGTCGCAGTCCAGCGAACTACCGGGCTGGAGTCATCGTGAAACAAAAAACCCCCGGCTTTCACCGGGGGTTCTTCGTTTCAGCGGGATGCCGGCCAGCGGCCGGCACTGCCCTCAGGCAGCGACCGTCTTGGCCACGTCCTGGTATTCCTCGATCTGGTCGAAGTTCATGTAGCGGTAGATCTCCGCGCCGATGGCGGCGATCACGCCCACATCGGCCATGTACTCTTCCTTGGTCGGGATGCGGCCCAGACGCGAGCAGATCGCGGCCAGTTCGGCCGAACCCAGGTACACGTTGGTGTTGCGGCCCAGGCGGTTCGGGAAGTTGCGGGTCGAGGTCGACATCGCGGTGGAACCTTCACGGATCTGCGCCTGGTTGCCCATGCACAACGAGCAGCCCGGCATTTCCATGCGTGCGCCGGTGGCGCCGAAGGTGCCGTACACGCCTTCCTTGGTCAGCTCAGAGGCATCCATCTTGGTCGGCGGGGCCACCCACAGGCGGGTCGGCAGGTCACGCTTGCCTTCCAGCAGCTTGGCAGCCGCACGGAAGTGACCGATGTTGGTCATGCACGAACCGATGAACACTTCGTCGATCTTGGCACCGGCCACTTCGGACAGGGTCTTCACGTCGTCCGGGTCGTTCGGGCAGGCCACGATCGGCTCGTGGATGTCGGCCAGGTCGATCTCGATGACGGCGGCGTACTCGGCGTCGGCATCCGGCTCCAGCAGCTCCGGATTGGCCAGCCACGCTTCCATCTTCTCGATGCGGCGCTGCAGCGAGCGCGGATCCTGGTAACCCTCGGCAATCATCCACTTCAGCAGGGTGATGTTGCTGGTCAGGTACTCGATGATCGGCTCCTTGTTCAGGCGCACCGAGCAACCGGCGGGGGG
>NZ_JAPTFX010000262.1:0-2118 GCF_030985895.1 Stenotrophomonas sp. Sm6012
CCAGCAGCCGGCACTACCATGCAATCCATTCCCGTCCTGCTGGAGACGTACCCGATGAAACTGCGTTTGGCGCTGTCCGCGCTGCTGTCCCTGCCCTTGCTTGCCCAGGCTGCACCGGTCACGTCGCCGCTGCTGGTCATCCATGGTGGCGCCGGTGTCGAGCGCAAGGATCTGTCGCCGGCCGAAGAGAAGGCCGCACGCGAAGCGCTGCGCGCCGCGCTGCTGAAGGGGCACGCCGAACTGGCGGCCGGGCGCCCGGCCCTGGCCGCGGTCACCGCGGCGATCACCGTGTTGGAGGATGATCCCACCTTCAATGCCGGCAAGGGCGCGGTGTTCACCCATGACGGCCACAACGAGCTGGACGCAGCGGTGATGGATGGCGCGAGCCAGGCTGCCGGTGCAGTGGCCGGTGTGCAGCGGGTGCGCAACCCGATCCAGCTGGCGCAGGCCGTGATGCAGAAGTCCAGGCACGTGATGATGGTCGGGCAGGGTGCCGAAGCCTTCGCGGTGGAGCAGGGCATTCCGCTGGTGGATCCGTCGTACTTCCGCACCGACAAGCGCTGGCAGCAGCTGCAGCGCGCCTTGAAGGAAGAGGCCAGCGGCCAGGCACATGCCGACCTGGAGACCGCAAAGCACTTTGGAACGGTAGGCGCGGTCGCGCTCGACGCGCAGGGGCATCTGGCCGCCGGCACCTCCACGGGCGGCATGACCAACAAGCGCTACGGACGCGTGGGCGACTCGCCGATCATCGGGGCCGGCACCTGGGCCGATGCCCGTTGCGCGGTGTCGGGCACCGGCTGGGGCGAGTACTACATCCGCACCGCCGCCGCGCACGAGATCTGCGCACGCATGCGCTACCAGGGGCAGACACCGGAGCAGGCCGGCAAGGGTGTGATCAACGAGACGATTCCGCAGATGGGCGGCGATGGTGGCGCAATCGTGCTTGCCGCCGATGGAAAAATGGCCACGCCGTTCAACACCCAGGGCATGTATCGGGGCTGGATCGGCGCCGACGGCGTACCCCATGTCGCAATTTTCGCCAGCGAGACCCTGCCGGTCCCTGGGCAATAACCTTGCGTATCAAGGGGTTTGCGACAACGTGTGAAAAAGATGGAAAAAAGCGTTGACAGGCCCCCGTCCCATCAGCAGAATAAGCGGCTCACCACCACACACCGCAACGCTTCGGCGGCAACGGAATGGGGTGGTAAGGAGGGATACCCAAGCGGCCAACGGGGGCAGACTGTAAATCTGCTGGCTTACGCCTTCGGTGGTTCGAATCCACCTCCCTCCACCAGTTTCACGTTGTGACATTCCCGGCGCGGGAGTAGTTCAATGGTAGAACCTCAGCCTTCCAAGCTGATGGTGCGGGTTCGATTCCCGTCTCCCGCTCCATTGAATGAACTTTGAATATTATCGAGTTCATGTCATAATGCAAAACTCGGCTCACGTAGCTCAGTCGGTAGAGCACTTCCTTGGTAAGGAAGAGGTCGAAGGTTCGATTCCTTTCGTGAGCACCATCTTAAGCATCACCTCTCAGACGAATTCGAGATAAGCAGCCATGGCCAAGGGTAAGTTCGAGCGCACCAAGCCGCACGTCAACGTCGGCACCATCGGTCACGTCGACCACGGCAAGACCACGCTGACCGCTGCACTGACCAAGATCGGTGCCGAGCGCTTCGGTGGCGAGTTCAAGGACTACTCCTCGATCGACGCTGCGCCGGAAGAAAAGGCTCGTGGTATCACGATCTCGACCGCGCACGTCGAATACGAATCCCCGGTCCGTCACTACGCCCACGTCGATTGCCCGGGCCACGCTGACTACGTCAAGAACATGATCACCGGTGCCGCCCAGATGGACGGCGCGATCCTGGTGTGCTCGGCCGCTGACGGCCCGATGCCGCAGACCCGCGAGCACATCCTGCTGTCGCGTCAGGTCGGCGTGCCGTACATCGTCGTGTTCCTGAACAAGGCCGACATGGTTGACGACGCCGAGCTGCTCGAGCTGGTCGAGATGGAAGTGCGCGAGCTGCTGAGCAAGTATGACTTCCCGGGCGACGACACCCCGATCATCGCCGGTTCGGCCCGTCTGGCGCTGGAAGGCGACCAGAGCGACATCGG
>NZ_JAPTFX010000263.1:0-2114 GCF_030985895.1 Stenotrophomonas sp. Sm6012
GCGCCGGGCCATGCCCGGCGACCGTCCTGTCGGTCAGGCCGACAGCTCCAGCAGCAGCTTGTTCAGGCGCGCCACATAGGCGCCCGGGTCCTTCAGGCTGTCACCGGCGGCCAGTGCGGCCTGGTCGAACAGCACCCGGCCCAGGTCGTCGAAGCGCGTGCCATCGGCTTCGGCATCCAGCTTGGCGATCAGCGGGTGGCCCGGGTTGATTTCCAGCACCGGCTTGCTGTCCGGCACCTTCTGCCCACTGGCTTCCAGGATCTGGCGCATCTGCAGGCCCAGGTCCTGTTCGCCGATGGCCAGCACCGCCGGCGAATCGGTCAGGCGATGCGAGACGCGTACTTCGGCCACATCATCGCCCAGTACCGTCTTCAGGCGCTCCACCAGGCCCTGCTTGTCCTTGGCCGCCGCTTCCTGCTCCTGCTTGTCCGCTTCGGTTTCCAGTGCGCCCAGGTCGAGGTCGCCACGGGCGATGTCGACGAAGCCCTTGCCGTCGAAATCGGTCAGGTAGCCCATCAGCCACTCGTCGATGCGGTCGGTCAGCAGCAGCACTTCCACGCCCTTCTTGCGGAACACTTCCAGGTGCGGGCTGTTGCGTACCTGGCTGTAGCTCTCGCCGGTCAGGTAGTAGATCTTGTCCTGGCCTTCGGCCATGCGGCCGAGGTAGTCGGCCAGCGATACGCTCTGCGCGTCGCCGTCGCCACGGGTGGAGGCGAAGCGCAGCAGGCCGGCCACCTTCTCGCGGTTGTTGTAGTCCTCGGCCGGGCCTTCCTTCAGCACCTGGCCGAATTCCTTCCAGAACGTGGCGTACTGCTCGGGCTTGTCGGCGGCCAGCTTTTCCAGCATGTCCAGCGAGCGCTTGGTGAGCGCGGCCTTCATCGAATCGATGACCGGCCCGGACTGCAGGATCTCGCGCGAGACGTTCAGCGACAGGTCGTTGGAATCGACCACGCCCTTGATGAAACGCAGGTACAGCGGCAGGAACTGCTCGGCCTGGTCCATCACGAACACGCGCTGCACGTACAGCTTCAGGCCCTTGGGCGCGTCGCGGTGGTACAGGTCGAACGGCGCGCGGCCAGGCACGTACAGCAGCGAGGTGTACTCCAGCTTACCCTCGACCTTGTTGTGGCTCCACGCCAGCGGGTCGCTGTGGTCGTGCGCCACGTGCTTGTAGAACTCGGTGTACTCGGCGTCGCTGATCTCGGTGCGCGGACGGGTCCACAGGGCGCTGGCGCGGTTGACGGTTTCCCATTCGGTGGCCGCGCCCTCTTCGCCACCTTCCTTCGGCATCTGGATCGGCAGGCCGATATGGTCCGAATACTTCTTGAGGATGCTGCGCAGGCGCCAGCCGTCAGCGAAATCGTGCTCGCCGTCCTTCAGGTGCAGCACGATGCGGGTGCCGCGCTCGGTCTTGTCGACCGTGGCCACTTCGAAATCGCCTTCGCCGCGCGAGCTCCAGCGCACGCCTTCGCCTGCCGCCAGGCCGGCGCGGCGCGAGGTGACTTCCACTTCGTCGGCGACGATGAAGGCGCTGTAGAAGCCAACGCCAAACTGGCCGATCAGCTGCGAATCCTTCTTCTGGTCGCCGGACAGCTGGCGCAGGAAGTCACCGGTGCCGGACTTGGCGATGGTGCCGAGGTGGGCGATGGCTTCGGCGCGGCTCATGCCGATGCCGTTGTCTTCGATGGTGATGGTGTGGGCGGCGGGGTCGAAGCTGACGCGCACGCGCAGTTCGCTGTCACCTTCCAGCAGGGCCGGCTGGGTCAGGGCCTCGAAGCGCAGCTTGTCGGCGGCGTCGGCGGCGTTGGAGACCAGCTCGCGGAGGAAGATTTCCTTGTTGGAGTACAGCGAGTGGATCATCAGCTGCAGCAGCTGCTTGACTTCGGTCTGGAAGCCAAGGGTTTCGGTCTGGGTGGTCTCGGTCATCGATAAGGCTCCATGTGCAATGCCGCGCCAGCGCGTGCGGCCTGGCCAAGGGGTATGGCTGATTGTCCCGAAATCAAGGGGTTGGTCTGGCAGGGTTGCACCCTGTACCCGCAGAGGCCGAAGCAACAGCGACAGCAAAAGCAACAGCAACAGCGGGCATTCCGTGGGATGGCGGGGCGGTGTGGGTG
>NZ_JAPTFX010000264.1:0-2105 GCF_030985895.1 Stenotrophomonas sp. Sm6012
GCGCGCGTCCCGCGCGCGCCGCTGCAGTTACGGCGCCTTGCCGCCGCCGGCCTGTGCCGCTTCGCCGGCGGTGGCCCCGCCCAGGCTGCGCGAGAGGAAGGCCAGCAGCCGGCTGTAGTAGGTGCGCTGGTTGGCCAGGTTGTAGAAGCCATGCCCTTCGTTCTTGACGTACAGGCTCTCCACCGGCGAGCCGGCCTTCTTCAACGCCGCCTCCATGCGCTCGCTGTGCACGATCGGTGCGCGCTGGTCCTGGCCCCCTGCGGCCAGGAATACCGGCACCCGCACCTGCCCGGCCAGGTTCACCGGCGAGCGTTCCGCCAGCTCCTTGGGCGACCCCAGCCAGTTGCGCAGGTACGCCAGGCCTGATTCATCGCTCTGGATGTCGCCCCGGGCATACATCAGCGGCAAGTCGTAGATGCCGACATAACCGGCCGCACACTGGTAGAGACCCGGTTCGCGCACCGCGCCCATCATCGCCGCATAGGCGCCGTAGCTGGCGCCGTAGATGCAGATGCGGTCCTTGTCCGCCACGCCCTGTTCGATGGCCCAGCGCGTGGCATCGGTGACGTCATCCTGCATCGACAGCCCCCATTGCTTGCGCGCTGCCTGCATGTGCGCCCGGCCATAGCCGGAAGAACCGCGGAAATTGACCTGCAGCACCGCGTATCCGGCCGCTGCCAGCATCTGGGTCTCGGCCTCGTAGGCGCCATGGTCGGAAACACCGATCGGCCCACCATGCGGCAGTACCACCATCGGCAGTGCACGCGCCTCGCGCCCGTGCGGGACCGTCAGGAAGCCATGCAGCGGGCGGCCATCGCGCGCCTTGACGCTGATCGGGCGGACCTCGGCGGTCAGCGCCGGGTCGACCCAGTCGCTGCGGCTGATCAGGTGCCGGGCGCTCTTGCCCACCGTGTCATACAGATAGAAGTCACCCGGATTGCGGCCTGACCAGCTCTCCACCAGCACAGTCCTGCCATCGCGCGTGCTGGAGGTGATGTAGACCGGCCCTCCCAGGCCCGCTTCAAGGCTGCGGTAGAGGCGCGCTTCGTCCGAGGCGTCATCGAAGAACGCCGTTCGCGGCGCGCCGCCAAGGAACAGCGCTCCCACCGGCACGCGGCTGCCGGGGCGACGGATGATGCGTGCCGGATCGGCGGTTTCATCGCGCAGCATGGTGCGCCGCTCATTGCTCTGCGGGTCCCAGCTGACAATCGCGTCGGGCCCTTCGGCCTGCTCGACCTGCAGATAGGCCAGGCGACCGTCGGCCGAAAAACCGAGGGGGACTTCGATGCGCTTGCTCAGGGCCTCGTCGTTGAGCAGGATCCATTCGCTGTTGCTGCCCGCCCGGTAGTAGAGCTTCTGCGTTCCATCGGTGACGGCAGCGCGCGCGAATCGCACCTCGCCCTGCTCATCGGTGGTGAAGTGCGCATCGGCAACCGGCGCCCGCGCCACCGCGTTGCGGCGACCGGTCATCACGTCCATGCGCTCGATCTGCGCATGCGTGTTGCCGACAAAGGGAACCACGGTGACCAGCACGTTGCGGTCGTCGTCCTTCAGTTCGTCGCTGAGGTACGCAGCGACCATGCCCGCCGGCTTGACCTTGATGTTGGTACCCAGGCTCTGGTCGGCAACCCGGTACCCCACCAGCAGCTCGCCGCCCTTGCCGTTGGCATTGATGCCGAACAGCTCGCCGGTCGGCGTGGGCCGGTCCAGCAGACCGAGTTTCTGCGCCATGCCCACCAGCAGCCGTTCGTTGCTGACCCAGTCGAAGGTGTGGGCGTGGTCGTTGCGTGGCGGACGGAAGCTGCCGACCATCTTCATGTCGGCAATGCGATAGATCGCCAGTGCCGTCCCGGCTTCCAGCGGTACCGTGGCGGCAACGTACTCTCCGCCCGGCGAAATCTTGATGTCGGTGAACGATTCCTGCCGCAGGAAACGATCCAGATCCAGCGTCGCCGCCGCTGCCCCGCCCGATACGGCCCCCAGCACCACAGCCAGCACAATCCTGCGCATCCTTCCCCCATGGAAAACCGGACAGCCTGTCCGGATACGCGATTCTAGGCACGTACATGCGGCGGATGCCACAGGGACCAAAAAACGACCGCCCC
>NZ_JAPTFX010000265.1:0-2072 GCF_030985895.1 Stenotrophomonas sp. Sm6012
CCCCTGCCCCGCCCCGAACCCCGGAAGTCATGGGCCTTCGTTCCGCCGCGCGCATGGGAACCATCCTGAGGGTTCGAAATGCCCCCTGGCCCACGCCTTTCGTTCCGCCACTGCACCCGCAGCGCAACATGGGAAATCCGCGCGGCGTCCTATAATCCGCGCTTTCCCCCTGACGAGTTCCACCCCGATGGCGCAGCAAACGATGAAGGCCCTGGTCAAGCGCGAAGCGGCCAAGGGCATCTGGCTGGAAGAGGTTCCGGTGCCGACCCCGGGCCCGAACGAGGTGCTGATCAAGCTGGAGAAGACCGCGATCTGCGGTACCGACCTGCACATCTACCTGTGGGACGAGTGGAGCCAGCGCACCATCAAGCCGGGCCTGACCATCGGCCACGAGTTCGTCGGCCGCATCGCCGCGCTCGGCTCGGCGGTGACCGGTTATGAAATCGGCCAGCGCGTCTCGGCCGAAGGCCACATTGTCTGCGGCCACTGCCGCAACTGCCGTGGCGGCCGCCCGCACCTGTGCCCGAACACCGTCGGCATCGGCGTCAACGTCAACGGCGCCTTCGCCGAATACATGGTGATGCCGGCCAGCAACCTGTGGCCGATCCCCGACCAGATCCCGTCGGAACTGGCCGCGTTCTTCGACCCGTACGGCAACGCCGCGCACTGCGCACTGGAATTCAACGTGATCGGTGAGGATGTGCTGATCACCGGCGCGGGCCCGATCGGCATCATCGCCGCCGGCATCTGCAAGCACATCGGTGCACGCAACGTGGTGGTGACCGACGTCAACGACTTCCGCCTGAAGCTGGCCGCCGACATGGGCGCGACGCGCGTGGTCAACGTCGCCAACCAGTCGCTGAAGGACGTGATGAAGGAACTGCACATGGAGGGCTTCGACGTGGGCCTGGAAATGAGCGGCAATCCGCGTGCGTTCAACGACATGCTCGACTGCATGTACCACGGCGGCAAGATCGCCATGCTCGGCATCATGCCCAAGGGCGCCGGCTGCGACTGGGACAAGATCATCTTCAAGGGCCTGACCGTGCAGGGCATCTACGGCCGCAAGATGTACGAGACCTGGTACAAGATGACCCAGCTGGTGCTGTCCGGCTTCCCGCTCGGCAAGGTGATGACCCACCAGCTGCCGATCGATGACTTCCAGAAGGGCTTCGACCTGATGGAACAAGGCAAGGCTGGCAAGGTCGTGCTGAGCTGGAATTGACCCTTCGCCGCGCGCGATGGGTGGGTGGGTGCCGAGCTTGCTCGGCACACCTTGAAACTGAAAAAGGCGCCCGATGGGCGCCTTTTTCGTAAAGCGTGCCAGGCAAGCCTGGCACCTACCGAAACAAGGGTTATTTCCCGACCGCCACGGTCAGCAGCACGCGGCTGTGTGCGAGCTTGCCGGAGTTGTCACGGCCATTGCCGTCGGTGCCGTAGTAGCCCAGGCCGACATTGAACAGGCCGAACTGGCGGCTGACGCCGACGTTCCAGTCGGTGTAGTCCTTGGCCAGGCCCTTCTCGAAGCTGCTGCGGCCGACATTGGCGTTCAGCGTGAACTCCTGCGGCAGGCCCCACTGGCCACCGACACCGTAGTACCAGCCGTCGGTACCGCTGTTCCACTGGTCGTTGGTGTAGGCCACGATCAGCTTGTAGGTCTCGTCCAGCGTGGTGGTGGTGACCAGCTCGTTGTAGTTCTGGCTGCTGGCGCCGAGGTAGGTGTAGCGGTTCAGCAGCACGTCGAAGTTGACGCGCGGGGTGACGTCCACGCCGTAGCCGATCTGGTAGTCGATCTCGGTGTTCGGGTCGCCCGGTCCGAAGTCCACGCCCGAACCCCAGACACCGGCGTACAGGCCGACCGGCGAGGTGTAGGTGAAGCCCGCCTGCAGGGTCGGCTTTTCGTCGGTCTGCGACACGCCGCGGAACAGGTAGTCCGACACCGCCGTGACATTCCAGCTGTAGGGCGATTCGTTGTCCTGGGCGCTGGCGGCGAACGGCGCGAGGGTCAGGGCGGCGGCAAAGGCGAGGCAGGCACGGGCGTGCTTCATGGGCGTCTCCGAGGGTGGCGGGGG
>NZ_JAPTFX010000266.1:0-2068 GCF_030985895.1 Stenotrophomonas sp. Sm6012
CTGACCCACCGGAGCGGTATGCTCCCCAACCTGGACTCTACTAAGTAGCTAGTGGCCCTGAGAAAGGGGGCAGGTCATGTCGTTCGCGATACCAAAGGCCGCAGCGGCCAGCTCCAGCGCTGTGCCGCACGCTAACGTTACCATCGGGTCGACAACCGAGAGATTGAGCCAAGTCGCGCCGCTGGCAGAAACACCATAGGGAGCTAGGAACGACTCGTGCCGCTCTACCTCAGTGGGCCCTTGGGTGTCGTAGTGCGTTGAGCGGAAGCTCAGGACAGATAGGCCTTCAAGTCCGACCCTGGCGCATGCCGCTGCAGTGGCCCGCGTCAAAGCATCGTAGGCCATCAATGGGAGCGGAGCGCACATGAGGCCCGAGTTGCCGCCAATCATTGCCCAGCCCCAGAACGCCCCTGGCTCCGGATCGTCAGCGGATGGCTGGAAAGCCTCATACCTTACGTGAGCATTGCCATCGTCCTGGTGGACGGGCGGCATAGGAGTCGTTCTATCAATCAGGCGCGCCAGAGCTGAAGGCCAGCTTTGCGCATCACTGGGGAAGTGAATCACTCGGCCTGCCCGCTGGCGTGATGCCCAATGAAGGTAGTCATCCACCCACTGCGACACTTCACGAGCGGGAAATTGCCTGACGTCCAGTAGCGCTGTGTGGGCGTCGATTGGCTGAAATCCACAAGTACAAGTCCCGAGACCACCGGAGTGGTCAAAACTGGTGCCCAGCGTCCTTCCGCATGCCTCGCAGTGGCTGATGAGCTTCTCGCCATGCCAAGGGCACGCAGAGATGGAAGGAAGGAGAAATAGTGAACAATGGTAGCCGTGAAGTGCGCATGCGGGGCACCGCATATATGGAAGCTCACTACCCGCGAGAAGTCGAAGTGATTGAACTGGAAGCCACGCGGCCGGATTCCATAGATTCTTCGTTGTGACGTCACGGACTTCGATGGCTGACGCAAAAGTATCCTGCACCCGGCCCGGCAGAAGCAAAGGGCGGAGCATGGAGCGCCCAGTCTTACGCCTCACCCCCATGATCATGAGTTGCTCACTTGTTGGCATGCCCAGTGCAACGATCCGCTGCAGCACGCCGTAGCCCGATATGTATGGATAGAACTCATGCTCTGCGCCGACAATCCGAGGCGTAGAAGGATTTACGGCGCGAGAGCTATTCATTGCTTCCCCCTACCTGGTTTGCCGTATTCTGTATCTTCTCAATGATGGCGATTGCCTTGTCGGACATCTTCTCGCGCATGCGAATGAACTCGGTTCGCAGGTACCCGACATGCACAAGCGCAGCACGGACGTCAGATGGAGTGAAGCGTTCGAAACTCTGCTGAAACCAAGCGTTCGTTAGCAGATTCCGCACGGTCGATGTGAAGGAGCACATCGGCCAGCCACTATGTTCGGGAAGTCCCACCTCCCTCCGGAGGGCGGACACAGCATCGCAAATCATCTCCGTTTCAGATTCCAGCCGCCATCCGCGATCAAATGCGTCGGTGGCGAAGTATCTAGAAAATGGCATGTCCTCTGTCGGCCACCATGCTGCGCCGTCGTAGCGCGACAGGGCATGCCTGACCTCATCTCGCGCCGCAAGAGGAAGAAATGGGGCTGAGTCCAGAAACCACCGGCGAACAACATGTGACGGATGGTGCTGCCACATGTCGCCAAGCTCGATGCCCTGCTGGTCACTTTGGTACACAAAGACCAAAAAGAGAGTAAGCCTGTCCTTGCTCATCAAGTTATCAAGATCTTCTAAGCACTGAAACTCAAGATTGGTGAGCCGTTGAGCACTGTCGATGAACAATACGTACCTGCGTACGTCGGCGTGCCCACACGCGGCGCGCATGTGATTGTGTATTCGTGCCCTCAGCTCGTGAGGCCTGGCCGATGACCAGCGCGGCATTCCCAGTTGATGTGAAAGCGCGTGCCAGAAGCTCAGCGGGCTCCTGCATGCATCTGAGGTTGCGACGATTGCCCTGGCCACACCTGGACCGGCCAGAGTTCTGTAGACACTCAGTTGCCGCTCTGCGCGTAGCGCCTTTCAAACTCTACCGGTGACACG
>NZ_JAPTFX010000267.1:0-2056 GCF_030985895.1 Stenotrophomonas sp. Sm6012
GCCGGCAGTGTGCTTGCGGGAGCGGGTAGTTTTATTGGGGCGTACTACAGCTATTTAGACGCGGAAGCTGCGGACAGGCAGCAAGAGCTTGCTGCCGACATACTTTTGAGTACTAAAGCGTTCGTGACGGCGTCTGCGGGCGGAGCGCAGTTCCTGACCGCACTCGCCTACTCATCTCCGATCATCGAGCGCAGTCTGGGGCGCAATTCATTGACTTTGGGTCTCAGAGGGATGAAAGCAGGGCTTGAAGCGGCAGCGGCGACAGAAGGGGGGGCTGTAGTTGCGTCGCAGGCAATGAAACGACTTGGTGTGTGGATTCTGCGATTGGGTGGCTGGCAAGTTGCATTGGCTCTTCTTGTCATTGAAGTCTTGATATGGGTTATCAGTCCGGACGATCTGGAAAAGTGGTGTATGAACAATGCATTCGGAACAAATGCGGGCCATGGAAAAGGTGAGCGAACATTTGGTGGCGAGCCCTATTCAACACCGCGAGAACAAAAGCAGGCGTTTGACAAGGCTATCGGCTCGGTTACGTTGAGGGTGCGATGAAAACTGAGGTCGATGTGTCGTCAGAGAAGAACTCGCTTGATATCGAAATCGGAATCATCTCCGATCTGCGCGTCAAGCACGTTTTGGAAAATGTATTCTGGCGAGAGAGTGATCCATCAGGTATCGCGGCTACTGGCGCCATTGCCGCCGCACTGGGGCTGAGCGGCCCTGCAGCTGGGATGGCGATGATGTCTGCTGAAGAGATGGCTGAGCCGGTTGCCAGGGTCGAGTTCCGACTTGGCGAAACTAAAGTGGAAGGGTTGCTTTGGAACTGGCCATTCGGTGAAGGGGACCGAGTAAAGGTCGTTGGAAAGAGGGGCGAAGATGGGAAATTCTTTGCTCTGTCAGTTCTGGACGAGAATAAGCGGCTGATTGTGTCATACCCCCATGTCAGCTCTGGAAGTTGGGCGCATTGGATTGGTGTCATGAAGTACACGCTGATGTTCTCACTGCCAAGTGCTGCGCTATACGTTCTGGTTGCCGGCTTTGGTTCGATTAATGAAGCTCCCTGGGACTGGTATTCTCTGAAAAGATTTTTTTACATATTTCTTAGTTGCGTTTCTGTCTCGTGCTTCATTGGGGTTAGGATTGGTTCTCGCTTCACGCGTTATGCAAGGATGGCTGATGCAATCTTCAAATCTCTTGGTTGGGTCAATGGTAAATATATAAATCTAAGGCGTATCACGAAGTTGAATAAGAGTGTGGATGACCATCCTGCTTTGGGTGATACGTACTTCAGGTACTGACTTGAACTGAGTTGTGGTAACCAGGAGTGGTTGTCCGTTATGGCTGCCAAAAGCCGTCAGTATGAGCTTTCAGTTTGCCTGCTCCGCAAGTTGGTGGCGGCGCAGAAAGAGGCAGCGCCCTCCACCGCCAGTGCCCGCATCCTTCGCGATAGTGGCGTTGATCGCTTCGTCACTACCGCAAGTGCTTACCTTCTGAATCGATTCCCGGTGAAGGGCATCCAGGACACTGTCGGCAATGCCATGGTCCGCGTTGTGCTCCTGACGCGGGCATTGATGGAGCGCGACGAGGCGATCAGCCTGGTGGCCGAAGAGCTGAGCAGCGGCCAGCAGGGCAAGCGCTATTTCCTGGAGCGCATCCAGTTCTATCGCAAGAAGGGAAGTGCACTGCCGATGCAGTTCGCGCTTCGCGATCTGGAGCTGCACCACGGCGCGCTGGCGATGCGCAAGCGTTGGCAGGCAGCGGCGGAAAGCAGTCGTAATGTCGTCGGTCTGAACTCCCTCACGGGCGTGTTGGAGATGGTGAACTTCATCCATCTGGCAACAAAGGTCGATAAGGACACGCGCGACTATGCGACGTTATTGGCGTCCGGCATGTCGCTTTTGGCTGTGTATACCAGTGTGCATGAAACGGTAGCCAAGGAGTTCTTTGGGGAGGGCAGTGTCAGTGCCATTCGGATGAAGGTTGCCGGCAGTGTGCTTGCGGGAGCGGGTAGTTTTATTGGGGCGTACTACAGCTATTTAGACGCGGAAGCTGCGGACAG
>NZ_JAPTFX010000268.1:0-2007 GCF_030985895.1 Stenotrophomonas sp. Sm6012
GCGCAAGGGGGCGGAGGTCCACTCTAGGGTCTATTGCCGTCACCAGCTTATAACCAAAGGTTGTTTAAGAAAGGCATCTGGTCATTTCCGGGCGTCATATGCCGGCGCTACGGTCAGCCGGCAGCCGCTGGCCTGAACAGCCAGCCCTCCCCCTTCGCCCGCCGAAGCCCGGCGCGGCCCCGTTTCCGGAGCGCTTCCATGGCCCTGTACGACTCCATCCTCGATACCGTCGGCAACACCCCCATCGTCAAGCTGCAGCGCCTGGCGCCACCGCAGGTCAGCCTCTACGCCAAGGTCGAGTCGTTCAACCCGGGCGGCTCGGTGAAGGACCGCCTGGCGCTGGCGATCATCCTCGATGCCGAAGCACGTGGCCTGCTCAAGCCGGGCGATACGATCGTCGAAGCGACTTCCGGCAACACCGGCGTGGCGCTGGCAATGGTGGCCGCCGCGCGCGGCTACAAGTTCGTGGCCACCATGGTCGAGACCTTCTCGGTGGAACGCCGCAAGCTGATGCGCGCCTATGGCGCCAAGGTGATCCTGACCCCGGCCGCCGAACGTGGCAGCGGCATGGTGCGCAGGGCACGGGAGCTAGCCGAAGAGCATGGCTGGTTCCTCGCCAGCCAGTTCGCCAATCCGGCCAACCCGGCGTATCACCGCAACACCACCGCCGCCGAGATCCTGCGCGACTTCGCCGGCAAGCGGCTGGACTATTTCGTCAGCGGCTGGGGCACAGGTGGCACGCTCACCGGTGTGGGCGAAGTGCTGAAGGTTGCGCGCCCGCAGACCCGCATCATCGCCACCGAACCGGCCGGCGCGGCATTGCTCAAGGGTGATGACTGGAAGCCGCACAAGATCCAGGGCTGGACGCCGGATTTCGTGCCCGACGTGCTCAACCGCGATGTGGTGGATGAACTGGTGTCGGTCGAGGATGACCGCGCCATCGCCACTGCGCGCCGCCTGGCCGCCGAGGAAGGCATCTTCGTCGGTATCTCCGCCGGCGCCACCGTGGCCAGCGCGCTGGATGTGGCCGCGCGTGCCGAACCGGGCTCGGTGATCCTGGCCATGCTGCCGGACACCGGTGAACGCTACTTCTCCACGCCGCTGTTCGCCGATGTGAACGAAGGGTCTGACGACGACTGGCTGGCCGGGCTGCCGTGACGCATAACGCCGGGCATGGCCCGGCGCTGCCGCCCGTCACAAACCCCACCTGCTTCAGCCTGCGTGAAGGCGCCGCCCGCCATCGTGCGTGAAGGCCGTCGGATCGCAGCGCGTGAGACGGTCATGACGCAGTATCGATGCCCTGTCCCCTACCGTGGGAACAGCCGGCGCAGATGCTGCGCGGAACACCTCACAGGCAGGAGACGGACGCATGAAGATCGAAGTTTGGCAGGGCGACATCACGACCCTGGCGGTGGATGCGATCGTCAACGCGGCCAATGAAACATTGCTCGGTGGCGGCGGTGTCGACGGCGCGATCCATCGCGCCGCAGGCCCGGCACTGCTGGCCGAATGCGAACAGTTGCCGGAGCTTCGCCCAGGCGTGCGTTGCCCGACCGGCGAAGTGCGCGCCACCGGCGCCCACGCATTGCCGGCGCGGCATGTGCTGCACACGGTGGGACCTGTCTGGCACGACGGTCAGCGTGACGAACCGGCGCTGCTGGCCAACTGCTACTGGAAGTCGTTGCAGCTTGCGGAATCCCTGGGCGTGCAGTCGATCGCGTTCCCGGCGATCAGCTGCGGCGTGTACGGCTACCCGCTGTACCAGGCCGCGCAGATCGCGGTGACCGAAACGCTGGCGTGGCAGCGCAGCCATGCACAGCCGATGCGCATCGTGCTGGTTGCGTTCAACACCGCCACGGCCAAGGCCTACCAGCAGGCACTGGCAGCGGCCGGGCAGAGCATGGAGAGCGAGTCGCGCAGCCCGCTGCTGCCGCCACTGGGCGATACGGGCTTCGCCGCCGCACACTGAGCCGCACTGTTTCGCGGAAAGGAAAAGGCCGGGCGATG
>NZ_JAPTFX010000269.1:0-1774 GCF_030985895.1 Stenotrophomonas sp. Sm6012
CATCGAGGCGGTGCTTTCATCGTTAATGAGGTTGCCGGCCAGCGGCCGGCACTACCCAAGACCGCACGTCAGCGCGCCAGCCAACCACCATCCACCGGCAGCACCGCACCGTTGATGTAATCCGACGCCGACGACGCCAGGAACACGGCCGCACCGGCCAGGTCGTCCGGGGTGCCCCAGCGGCCGGCCGGGATGCGGTCGAGGATGGCCTTGTTGCGGTCCTGGTCGGCGCGCAGCTGGGCGGTGTTGTCGGTGGCCATGTAGCCCGGCGCAATGGCATTGATGTTCACGCCCTTGCCTGCCCACTCGTTGGCCAGCAGGCGGGTGATGCCGGCGATACCGCTCTTGCTGGCGGTGTACGACGGCACGCGGATACCGCCCTGGAACGACAGCATCGAAGCAATGTTGATGATCTTGCCGTGGCCCTGTTCGATGAAATGGCGGCCGGCAGCCTGCGAGATGAAGAACGCAGACTTGATGTTGACGTTCATCACGTCATCCCAGTCCTGCTCGCTGAAGTCCACCGCATCGGCACGGCGAATCAGGCCGGCGTTGTTGACCAGGATGTCCAGCCCGCCCAGGCCCTCGATGGTTTCGCGCACCACGCGCGCCACCGGCTCGATGCTGATCAGGTTGGCCTCGATGGCCAGGCAGCGGCGTCCCAGCGCGGTGATCTTTTCGATGGTTTCGGTGGGCGGGGCGATGCCGGCCACGGCGACGTCGGCGCCAGCGGCGGCCAATGCCACGGCGATGCCCTGGCCCAGGCCGGTATTACCACCGGTTACCAGAGCGACCTTGCCTTCCAGGCTGAAGGGATTAGCCATTGCGTATGCATTCCTTGATAGAGGCGAGCGGGATCAGCGGCAACGGCCGCCGGCACGCGGTGCGTGGCGGCCGGGCAGGGCTTACTTGAGCTGGCAGATGTCCAGCACGTGCATGTCGGTGTAATCGAGGTTCTCGCCACCCATCGCCCAGATGAAGGCGTAGTTGCTGGTGCCGGCGCCCATGTGGATCGACCACGGCGGTGACACCACCGCTTCGTTGTTCTGGATCACGATGTGGCGCTGCGCGGCCGGCTCACCCATGAAGTGGTAGACGCGGTCGCTGTCACCGAGGTCGAAGTAGAAGTAGACCTCGCTGCGGCGGTCGTGCAGGTGCGGCGGCATGGTGTTCCAGACGCTGCCCGGCTTGAGCACGGTCAGGCCCAGCAGCAGCTGCGAGGACTGGCAGGTGGCCGGCACGATGTACTGGTAGATGGTGCGCTCGTTGCTGGTTTCCAGCGCGCCGCGATCCAGCGCCACCGCATCCTTGATCGACAGCTGCCTGGTTTCGAAGCGAGCGTGGGCGGGGGTCGAAGCCAGGTAGAACTGCGCCGGGTTGGCGGCGTCCTGCGAGGCGAACACGACATCCTTGCTGCCCATGGCCACGTACAGGCCGTCCTTCGGGCCCAGCGTGTAGACCGTGCCGTCGACGGTGATGGTACCGGTGCCACTGCCGACGTTGATCACGCCCAGTTCCCGGCGTTCCAGGAACGGATGGCCCGCCGCCGACGCCGGTTCGGTCTGGGTCGGCAGGGCCAGCGGTGCGTCCACCGGTGCGGCACCACCGATCACGAAGCGCTCGTAGTGGGTGTACTTGAGGGTCACCGCACCGGCATTGAACAGGCCATCGAGCAGGTACAGGTCGCGCAGCTGGTCGTTGCTGGCACCGTTGATGGCATCGGGATGGGTGGCGTAGTGGGTCTTGCAGTACATGGCATCTCCAGAGCGGGGGG
>NZ_JAPTFX010000026.1:0-40432 GCF_030985895.1 Stenotrophomonas sp. Sm6012
CCCCCCCCCCCCCCCCCCCCACTACCGATAATGGAGTCCGCGTATTCATAATGGGCGGCAGGCAATAAAAAAGCCCGCTTGCAGCGAACTGCCAGCGGGCTCTGCTCCCTCCCCCACGTCGGGATGCAGGGCCATCGTGCGGGCTGCGAAAGCACTTTGCACGCTGCACTGCAAAACAAAACCGGCCGGTTCGGGTGACCCCGGTAGGGAAAAGCCATTCCACGAAGGTAGAACCCCCCGTACGGATGAGGATGGCCGATAATCGGGTTTCCCCCCAGAAACACTGTCGTCATGTCTGTTGATCGCATCGCCAACGCGCGTCTTCGTGACCGCGTGGTCTCCGCCGAGACCGCAGCCGCGCTGATCCAGCCCGGTGAAACCGTGGCCATGAGCGGCTTTACCGGCTCCGGGTATCCCAAGGCCGTTCCCGTCGAACTGGCGCGCCGCATCGAAGCGGTGCATGCCCAGGGCAATCCCTTCCAGATCAAGCTGATGACCGGCGCCTCCACCGCGCCGGAACTCGATGGCGCGCTGGCCAAGGCCGATGGCATCGCCATGCGCATGCCGTTCCAGAGCGACCCGGATGCGCGCAACCGCATCAACGAGGGCAAGCTGGATTACATCGACATCCACCTCAGCCACGTCGCCCAGCACGTGTGGTTCGGTTTCTACGGCGAGATCGATACCGCCGTGATCGAAGTGTCGGCCATCCGCGAGGACGGCTCGCTGGTGCCCTCCACCTCGGTCGGCAACAACAAGACCTGGCTGGACCTGGCGAAGAAGGTGATCGTCGAGGTCAACGAATGGCAGCCGGCCGGCGTCGACGGCATGCATGACATCTACTACGGCACCGCGCTGCCGCCGCACCGCAAGCCGATTCCGCTGGTGAACGCCAACGACCGCATCGGCGACACCGCGCTGCGCTGCGACCCGGACAAGATCGTGGCGGTGGTGCGCACCAACGGCCCGGACCGCAACAGCCCGTTCAGCCCGATCGATGCGACCAGCGAGCAGATCGCCGCGCACCTGATCGAGTTCCTCAAGCACGAAGTGAAGAAGGGCCGCCTGCCGCCGAACCTGCTGCCGCTGCAGTCGGGCGTGGGCAACATCCCCAACGCGGTGCTGGCTGGCCTGGCCAAGAGTGGTTTCCGCGACCTGGCCGCGTTCACCGAGGTGATCCAGGACGGCATGCTCGACCTGCTGCGCGATGGCGTGCTGAGCTACGCCTCGTGCACCGGCTTCGCACTGAGCCCGCAGGCCAACGAGACGTTCAAGGAGCACATCGATTTCTACCGCGAGCGCATCATCATGCGCACGCAGGAAATCTCCAACCACCCGGAACTGGTGCGCCGCCTCGGCTGCATCGGCATGAACGGCATGATCGAGGTCGACATCTACGGCAACGTCAATTCGACGCACGTGATGGGCACGCGGATCATGAACGGCATTGGCGGTTCGGGTGACTTTGCCCGCAATGGCTTCCTGTCCGCGTTCCTGAGCCCGTCCACCGCCAAGAACGGCACCATTTCGGCCATCGTGCCGATGGCCAGCCACGTCGACCACACCGAGCACGACGTCTCGGTGATCGTGACCGAACAGGGCCTGGCCGACCTGCGTGGGCTGACCCCGCGCAAGCGCGCGCAGGTGCTGATCGACAACTGTGCGCACCCGGATTTCCGCGCGCAGCTGCAGGACTACTTCGACCGTGCCAGCCGCGAGAGCTACGGCAAGCACACCCCGCACCTGCTGCCGGAAGCGCTGTCGTGGCACCAGCGCTGGCTGGATACCGGCACCATGAAGGGCTGAGGCCCGGGGACCGTGGTAGAGCCGGCCGCTGGCCGGCTCTACCTTCACGCGGTACGCAGCGCCGCCAGCGATTCGGCCTGCAGCCGCTCGTAGATCTCGAACTCGTCATTCACCGCCGCGCCCAGCGCCTGCTCGAAGGCCTCGCGGTTGGCGTGGGCGGCATAGGCGCGCTGTTCTTCGCCGCCCAGGTTCGACTGGAAGATGCCCGCGGCGCTGACCGGCAGGAAATCCTCGTAGACGATCGGGTCGGCAGTGGCCAGGCCGGTGGCCACCAGCACTTCGGCCGGCAGGTCGGCCACGCGTTCCGGCGCGGCGCGGCCGGCGTCGGTCAGCTGGTAGCGGTAGTAGCCCAGACCTTCCTGGCGCAGTGTGTCATGGTCATCCGGGAAGCTGGCGAACACCGCCTGCAGGCGCTGGCCATAGTCGCCACCGGTACTGCCTTCGCCACCGGCATCGCGTGCCTGCGACAGCAGCTGGTCGTACAGCGCGCGCCCCTTCGGGGTCAGCGCAAGCCCGCGCTGCTCGATCTCGCCGAAGCGCGCGGTATGCGTGCCGGCATCACCGCCTTCGCTGTCCGGGAAATGCACCGCTTCTTCCAGTGCCTTGAAGCTGGTCTGGCGCAGCAGGATCGGGCAGGCGCGGCGCGGCGGGCCTTCGATCACCGCCTTGGCGGCCATGCCGTGCTCGATCATCGCCGCCTGCGCCGCGTCGATATCCAGCGTGCGCGGGGTCAGGTGGTTGATGTGCGGGCCACGGAAGCTGACCACGTCGGCCACCAGCCGGTGCGCCTTGTTGAGGGCGTGGTAGGTCGGCAGGTCGACAGTGGCGTCGCCATGCCAGCGGAAGGTTTCCAGCGCTTCTTCGACAAAACGTTCGGCGTCTTCCTGCGACAGGCCACCGTCACGCTCGGCCTGGTCGATCAGTGCCAGCGCGCCCTCGGTGAAGATGCGGCGGCGTTCGAGGATGCGCGCAGATTCGGCACGCAGCGCTTCGTCTTCGATCAGTTCCAGGCGCAGCAGCGAGGTGAACACACGGAACGGATTCTGTGCCAGTGCGGCGCCGGTGAGCGGCCGGAACGCGGTGGAGTGCACCGGCACGCCGGCCACCGACAGGTCGTAGTAGCCGACCGGGAACATGCCCATCACCGCGAACAGGCGGCGCAGCGTCGCCAGTTCCTGCACGGTGCCGACGCGGATCGCACCGTGGCGCTCCTCGTCCAGGCGCGCGCGCTCGTCATTGCGCTGCAGCTGCGCGGCCAGCGCCGGGTCCTGCTCCAGCACCTGCGCGTTGATCCGCTCCACCAGTTCCACCAGCGTGCCGTACAGCGGCACTTCGGTGCGGTACATGCGGGACATGGCCTGGGCGAACAGGCGGCGGATCACATCAGGCGAAACGAAAGAGGCGCTCATCAGTCACTCGATTACGGGAACGGGGAACAGCTCGAACCCGTATTGTCGCCGGAGCGTGCGGCGGCGGCGATATGCAGAGCAACATGACCGCATGCGGGTAGTGCCGGCCGCTGGCCGGCAATTCCTGTCCTATGCTCCAGGCACCCTCTGGATGCCTGGAGCATAGGACAGGAATTGCCGGCCAGCGGCTGGCACTACCGCTTCAGCTGGCGCTTCAGCGTGGCATCCAGGGTAATCGGCCGGTCCCAGTGCTGGTAGCTGGCCACGATGGCATGGCGCACGGCGCGGTAATGCAGGTTGTCCGGCGTGCGCGGCATGCGCTTGACCACCGCCTCCCAGCCGCCCTCCGGATTCTGGCTGAAGGCGCGCACGCTGTCGCGGCAGGTCTGGCCGCTGGCCTTGGCCCAGAAACAGGCGAAATAGATATCCCCGGCCTGCCAGCCGTGGGTGGTGAACAAGGCGCTGATGTAGCCGCGCGGCACGCCGGCATAGCGCGATACCTCATCGAGGAAGGCGTCGGGGTAGCGTTCGGCGTAATGGTTGATGTCCTGCAGCTGGGCATCCACCCAACTGTCACCGGTTTCCACGGTGTAGGCCGCCGCGCGCGCGGCGGTCTGCTGGGCCAGCACGGTGGCCGGCGCCAGCAGCAGGGACAGCATCAGTGCGCGCAGTCGGACGTTCATGCCCCGATTCTGCCGCAGCCGCCCGCCCCTGTCAGGCCGCCGCAGCCGCCTTGGCCTCGATCGCGGCCAGCGCGGCCGGCCAATCGTGCGCGGTATCGGCAGTGACCATGCGCGGTTCGTCGTCGGCCACGCCGTGCTGGGTCTCGTGGGCCCAGGTCACCGCGTACGGGGTATGCACGCCCCAGCCGCCAAGGGTCACCACCGGCTCGATATCCGAACGCAGCGAGTTGCCGACCATCACGAAGCGCTGCATCGGCAGGTCGAATTCGGCCAGCACGCGCGCGTAGGTTTCCGGGTCCTTCTCCGAGACGATCTCGATGCGCGGGAACAGCTCGCGCAGGTTGGCCACCTTGATCTTGGCTTCCTGATGGAACATGCACGTCTTATATGTCGCTGATTTTGCAATCATTTTAGAGTACAGTTCCGTAATCGGGGCAAATCTGGGGCAATATCGTGGCACGTCCTTCCAAAGCCGTGATGGCCGCCAAGGCCAAGTCCAAGGCGCTACTGGCTTCTGACTGGCAGTCATCCGTTCCCGGCGTGTTCTTTATAGCGGTTGGCGAGCCCCGATGGGCTGCCCGCATCCGGTGGCAGAAGGACAATGCTGTCTATCGCGACAAGACTCATGTCTGGAAGCTGTCGATCAGCCCCAAGACCGGTGGCTATACCGAGAAGGATCTGCTCCATTGGCAGAAGCAGGCGGAAGCTTGGGCCGAAGCCGAATGGCTTGCGTTGGAGAAGTCCAAAAAGCAGTTCTCACGAAGCGCACAAGCCAGCTCATGGACGCTGGAAATGCTGCTGACGAAGTACCTGGAAGGCCTGGACGACGAGTCGATCAAGTATCGCTCGTGCGCCTCGGATCGCTCGCGCGTTCGCGTGCTGCTGGGGATCGCCGAGAAAGGCGCCAACGCCCACAACAAGGCGTTCGCTCCCGTGCTGGGTAAGACGATGGACGAGCTGGCGCCCACAGACTTCTATACGGAGCGTCCGAAATCCCATCCCCGGGCCATCCTGCTCCACTACAAGGGCCGCAACGGACAGCCTCCCAAGAACAACGCCTGCATCAAGCTCATTCAGACCATCCGCACGGTGATGGGCCACGCCATCCGTGAGTGGGGGCTGGACTTGGACCTGACCAAGGTGCCCTTGCCACCGATCGCCAAGGATCCTGGCCGGGACGAGACCCTGACCGAAGAAGAGTTCGGCTGGATCATGGACGAGATGAAAGAGTGCGACCAAGCCACGCGGGACGTGGTGGTGATGAACCGCCACTCGGCCATGCGTCGTAGTGAGGCGGTCAAGCTGGACTGGGAGCGCGTGACTGCGGACAACACTGCGGCGAAGCTCACGAACACCAAGAGCCGACGGGTCAAGGGCAAAGATCTGCTGCGTGAGCGCACAGTCCCTTTCGCCCCTGCCGTGGTCGAGATGCTGGCGCGTCGCCGAGAAGCCAGCGATACCCAGGCTGGCGCCGTGTTCCTGACGGCTGCCGGCAATCGCATCTGGCCAGACGCCGTCACGAAGGCCTGGGAGCGTGCTCGCCGACGCGCCGCCCGAAAGCACAACCGCCCGGACATGCTGAACAAGCGGCTGCACGATCTGCGGCACACCCGCATTACGGAGCTGGGCGAGGACATGCCCGCCGCAATGATCGCCAAGATGTCGGGCCACGACGACTTGGCCTCCTTCATGAGGTACTTCAACCCGAAACCGGAGGCCATCCGGCGCAAGATGGCGGAAGCCGACCGCAGGCGCCTGGCTTCGGGCGGTACGGGAGGTCCATCGGCGGTAGAGACCGCGGTGGCGGTGTTGTCGGAGCTGTCGCCAGAGGAAATGGCCCAGGTCATGGCCATGTTGTTCACCAAGAAGGCCGCGGCGTAGGCCCTACTTCTTGTCGATCCACTTCTCGATCAGTTCGCCAATCCGTGCCTGCTCTTTCGTGGGCAGGCGTCCCACCATCAGGATGATCTTGGCCAAGGGGTCGGATGTGGCATGGAAGTAGGCCACCGGCAGGCCTAGAGCCTCAGCGATCTTGGCCAACGTCTGCTGATCGGGCTCGTGTTTCCCGGTCTCATATCGGCTAACCCGAGGCGCCCCCGTATTCTGGTCGTCCAAGCCCAGCACCCTCCCCAAGTCCGCCTGTGTCAAACCAGCCGCCAGCCGTGCCGCCCGAAGGCGACGGCCGAATAGCGTGGCGGGAGACTTGGGCTGCATGGCTGGACTGCGGGAAACGACCACATAGCCTGACCCAGACCCCCGGTTTAGGTCATTTGCGATTATCGCAAATTGCATGCGACCATGCCCCCGAGCCACTACCACGGGGGTACCATGAAACCAGTCGCTCTTCCCATACTGTTGATCTGCGCCCTTTCCGCCTGCAGCAAATCAGGAACCACTGCTCCCGATACGGATGCAACGCCCGAACCAGCAGTGGACACGGCGCCATCCGCGCCCACTTCATCCAAGCCCAACCCGGAAACTCCCGCTGATCAGTTCGTGATCATGGACACCGCCTTGGACTGCTTGGGGATATACGCCAACCTCGCACCGGCCGAAGGTAAGGAGCGCGCGGTCATCGAGTACGCACGTAAAGAAGACCCGACGTTCCGCAACCTCGAGGGGTTCGCTCGCGCCGACAAGATCAAGGCGATAGACGGGGCATATGAAGCAGCGGTGGCTCCCATGAAGGGCAAGACGCTCTTCACCTTCACGCGCCAAACGCGGGACGACTACCGCGAATACAACATGGAGACGAAGGCATTCTTCGACTCCACTCATATGACATGGGCGAGCGACGACCCGATGATGGGTTCGTCCGAGCCCCCTGGCTTGACCTTCACCGATGGCGATGGCCATTGCGTTCTGCAGCTCGTGAACACCGAAAACTGGAAGGCCCAGTTCAAGGTAGAAGACGAAGCACAGGCCCGAGCAGCCGATGCCGCCCGACAAGCGGGCAATGGCCATGTGAAGTTCTACCTGCAAGCGGTACAGGCCGATGGCGGAGAACTGGATTGGCCGCGAGTACGCGCAGAAATCGTTCGCGTCGAACTCGTGGACAAAGCCGGAAACATGCTGGCTCGCGCGCAACCTTCACTCTGATCAGGAGCCGTCATGAAGAGCATCCTTTTCCTGGCCATGATGGCCATGAATGCCACCGCTTGGGCACAATCCAACGAACAACTGCAGCGTGAGAACGCAGAGTCGCGAGCGCAGCTGGCCCAGCAGGACGGCCAACAAGCGCAGCCACTGGCCTATTCCATCCAATCGGTTCGCAAGCAAGAAAAGCCCAATGGCGCTTCGCACTTGGTTATTACCGTCCAGGTGCGCAACCAGAGCCGCGAGCCGCTGGCATTGAACTACTTGTCCCGCTCGACCAACCTGGTCGACAACCACGGACTGTCGTATAGCCCCACGCAGAACTACGGCAAAATCCATGGCATCCCGGTGGCCAAGAACACAGCCGATCCGTCCGTTAATCTACCCGTAGGCGGCTCCCTTACCTTCGTCATTGACGCGACGAATTACTTGAAGAACGGAGAACGCATGGGCTCGGAGTTCGATCTTCATTTCACGTTGGGCCACTTCGGCCACGACGCCAAAAGGCAGATCGTCAAATTGCGTGACTTCCCCGCCTCGTTCACTCATGTGCCGATCCGATAAGGACTGCTTGACCAGAAAGCTTCGTTACGCACTCTGTTAGGGCGGCGGGCCCACCTCGCCCTCGCCGCAGGGTCTCTATGCGGCCCCACCCCCGGTTTGCCGGGGGTGTCTTGTTTTGGGGTTGCCAAAACGCGCGCGCCTTTTACCGTGAGGGAATGCCGACCTATTTTCGCGTTCCTTTCAACGACAAGAACCACGCCAAGGCACTAGGCGCACGCTGGTGCCTGGATCACGAACTCTGGTATGCGCCGGATGGCTTCCCTACCATCGATGCAGCGCTGGCCGAGCATTGGCCCCGGATCACGCCCTTGCCTCCCGTGGAACACTTTCCGGTCGAGGATCGGGCATTCGGATCCAACCCAAGGCTTGCGGTAGACCTCATCCCCACCACCTGTTGGTACACCAGCGTCCGGTCATGCGTGGAGCCCGACGACTGGAAGCGGATCAGTCTGGGCGTGAAGCTGCGGGCGGGTCGTAAGTGCGAGTTGTGCGGGACACCGGCTAACCGAGAGCAGGACATCCACCTGGAGGCGCATGAGCGGTTCGACTACGTGGACGGCACCCAGGTCTTGAAGCGACTGGTCTGCACTTGCAGCCGCTGCCACCACGCTATCCATTACGACCTCGCTGAGGCAATAGACGAAGAACAGGCCGCCCGCGAACACCTGCGCCTGACAAACGGCTGGGACGACGCGTCCCTGGACCAGCACCTGCGGAAAGCCAACGCGCTGTGGAAAGAGCGCTCAGGCCGGCAGTGGGAGCTGGACCTGTCCATCATCGAGAACGCCGGCATTACGGTACGGCTGCCTGAGGCCGACAAGCTAGCCGAAAGGGCCGTCCACTTCCACAGGGTGCGCTCACCCGGCTCCACGCTAGACGAGTTCCTGGCCGCTCTGGGCTTTCCCGAATGAGCCAGTGGGTGCGAAGAACCCACTTCCAGAAGCGCACCCGCCACCTCTACGCGCTGGTCTTCGACCAGGAGCGTGCCGTGTACATCGGCCAGACCATCAACTCCAAGCAACGCGCAAGCCAACATCGGGCTGCGGCAGGCGGTTGGCTGAGGCCACATCGAATGGTTCTATTGGAAGCGATCGAAGGCACCTATGCAGATGCCGAAGAGCGCGAGTACGTGTGGCGCTGGGTCGCCCACATCAAAGGCTGGAAGGTCTATGTCCAGCCGCCCAACTTGATGGTGGATTTGGGCCGACGCATGGGGCTACTACGCCGCCTGGAAGCATGGCGGACCCGTTGGATGGTGGGATGGCCGGTCAATCGCCCCTGATCGCCTTCTCGAAGAAGCTGGGTTCCGACTTCGAATTTGGCTTGGGCTGGCGTTCCTCCCAGGTCAAAGTGCATCCGAACCGTTTTGCGCAGTCGTGTTGGGCGTACTTGGCTTCGGCGCGGACTTTCGCCTCAGCACGATCCCTCATCGCGGTGCCGATATGTTCGATTTGAAATACGCGTGGCGGTTCTGGCAACTGGCAATAATGCAGCTCCAGGTCGAAGACGCCGTCGTTGCGATGCTGGATTACGGCTCGGCACATAACGCCCCCTTTGGCTTGGATCGGCAGAAAAAGAAGGGGGCCTTGCGGCCCCCATCCCCTGGTGTTGCCAGCCGTCAGAACATTCTGAGGACATTGAACACCGTCAGCAGAAGTCCGACAGGCAGACCGAGTTCCAGTGCAAATTTGCGACTGAATCCTCGACGGCTTTGCCAGCTGGCTGACACGCTCAATAGAACCATATAGGCCTCCTTGTGTCGTGCTGCCCCGGCCCATTGGACGCGCCTTATGGGGCTCAGCCAGTCGGTGAGATTTTGTCTTTAAACGGAGACAGGGCCTCACCAACCACGCGCCGTTGCCCATAGACTCTCACAACAGGATGGGTCGGGAAAGCCCTGCCCCGGGCTACCGCTGCATCCCCTGCTGGCGACGCAACACCTGGTCGTAATCCTGTTCCATTGTGGGTGGACGGACGTTGGCCCGCTCCTGCCACAGGCCTTCCTGCGTGGCGTTCTGCTTCAAGTGATCGACGCCCAGCTTGTTGTGGATCTGGTCCAGCTCAATCTCTGAACCGTACATACGGAAACGCCCTCCCTTGAGTCGGGTGAAGGCCACCAGCGCAGACTGGTTGTCCATCATCTTGGCGTTGGCGAACAGAAACACGTCATCGACACCTTGCCCCTGGGCGTCGTGGACGGTGCGGCAGTAGCCCGCAGCCAGATGGCTGTATTCAGCCGTATCCACCGCCACGGCGAAACTGGGCTGGCCGCTTCTGGCCACCCGAAGGTTCAGCGCCAGCGAGCCCTTCTCTGTGCGGCCAAGCCCCTCCACCGTGGCCAAGTCGCCGTTGTTCACGCCTAAGGCTTGGTCGTTCTTGGTGAAGCGCACACGCTCGCCCAGGGCCACGCTCATGTCGAACTCGCGATCGCCATGCCGCCCGAGGAACGTGTGATCGTCCCCGGCCAGCTCGTTGCGCGCGCGTAGCTCCTGGCGCACCCGGAGCGTCAACGCCTGAATGTCTGCGTGATCGGAGGCCATCAGAAGCTTGTTGTCGAAGGCGTAGTGGCTGTTCAACCAGTCGGACACGCAAGCGTCCATGGCCTGGTCGCGGGTGTCGAACCCATCGATGCAGCCGCGGTCTTCCAGCTTCTCGTAGATCGTTCTGCTCTTCTCGAACACCTCGCCCCTGGACTTCGGCCCGCGGTTATCCAGGATGACTCGGCCGCGTTCGTCCCGGTCGTAGAGCAGGAATGCGATATCGCGGTCTTCGGCGTTCTTCTGGCGCCGGATCTCGGTCAACTCGGCCTGGCCCAACTTCCCCGATAACAAGCTCATCCCGCTGCCGCAACCAATCGGTTGGAGTTGTCGGGTGTCTCCTTGGGCGAGTACCTTCCCTCCTAAAGAGTCTACATATCGCATCAGTTCGCGCACTTCCCATGTGGGCACCATGCCGGCCTCGTCCAGCACTACCACTGACTTGTTGGTGAGCGCCGGCATGGTGGCGGTCAGCGGCTTGCCGCTTTCCAGCCGGGACAACAGCTGCTTGATGTTGATGGACTCCATTCCAGACTCTTCTTGCAACTTGCTAGCGGCCTTGTTGGACACGCATACACCGATCAGTTGCTGGCCGTTGGCCTCGAATGCCCGCTTGTAGACATCGGATATCGTGGTCTTTCCGCTACCAGCCACACCGGCCAGAACCGCATGCCCGCCGGTTTCGGAACACAGGTGGTACAGCCCGTTGGTTTGCTCTTGCGACAGCGTGAAGCCCTTCTCCTTCTGATAGTCGGCAATCGTCTGGGCCAGGACGGCCTTGGGCACCCGAACGCTCTGGTCGTCCTTGCGCTCCTCTGCTCGACGCACCACTTCCTGTTCCCAGTCCACGACCTCCGACCATGCGAAGCGCGTTTCGGTGTAGCGACGCGAGAGCATCTCGCCCTGGTCCATGGCGTGCTGCCGCTCAGGCGCGATCTTGACCATGGTGTCCCGCAGCCGCTGCACGTCTTCCTGCATGGCTTGTGGGCCATCTCCAGCCCGCGCCCGGAAGACTTCCCACTGAATGTCCACGTCTCTGACAACCGCCTTGCTCTCGTGGAGCTTGGCCATGATCTGCTCATCGGTGCGGCGGGGTGCCTGAACGTCCATCCGGCCCAAGTAGTGCTGGATATCGACCTCCACACCTTGGCCCTTGATCGACTCCTGCCACTGGGCAAACAGCTGCTCGGGCTCTGGCTCATCCTTGGCCTTGCGGGTCTGGCGCCACGCCTGGTCATGGGACATACCTGTGGCCATGGCCTCATAAATCTGGCGCTGCCGCTCGGAGAACATCAGCTCGGTGTCGCGGCTCACACCAGCCACACGCCACGACCGAATGCCGGTGTCCTGCCCTTCCTTGTTCAACTGGGCGTCCTGCTCAATGCCAAATCCCAGCTTGCGCATGTTCTCAGCCAGATGGGACTGGTAGACAGCGTCAGCAGCTTTCTGGTGGCGATAAAGCTCGCTGCTCTCGAAGGTGGCCCATTTTCCGTCTTCGCCTTGGGCCACACCGAACAAAATATTGTGGGTGTGGAGATGGAACCCGTTCTCCCGCTCAGTTGTGTGGTCACACGACACCCAGATAGGGCCGTTCACGCCGATGTAGTTTTTGCTGCCCTTGCCGCGGCGCGTCTCCATGGCACCTGTCAGCACTTCCATGGCCTTGTCGTTGGCGTCGCGGTGTGCCGCAAGGATGGCGCCGCGCATCTCGGGATCGGAAATGGCGAACATCATGGACACGGACTTGTTCGGACTGAACTTGCAGTCGTACCCCACCTGGTGGCCACCTTCCCACTTCGTGATGGGCTGGCCGTTCTTGTCCAATCGGGGCTGACCGTTGCGATCGAGCTTGACCTTTTGCTCGGGTAGAACACCTGCGTTCTGGCACAGGGCAGTCTTCTGGCCGTCAGGGGAGTATCCAGCGGCCAGTTCCAGCATCTGATCCTTGGTCACCGCCTGGCCGGTCAGGTTGAAATACTCAGCGCCGTGGCCACCCCAGCGCAGAGTGCCCTTCTCCATGCCCTTCTGGCCCACGTAGTAGCTCGTCAGCCGCTTGGTCTTCCACGCATAGTCCAGCATGGCGTCGCCGTACTTGTTGTGGCCTTGCGAGTTCAGGTCTTTGACGTTGAGCATGACTTCCAGTGTCTCGGGAATGCGCGATTTGACAACTACATCCTCCGGGCTAACGCGCCAGACTGGCCGCTCGTTCGCACCACGACAGACCCAACCAACTGGGTGAGCCGGGAGCGGGCGTGGAAGACCAAGATGTTCAGCACCTCATTTAGGTCTTCGAAGTACCCCATGTGGTTGTCCAGACCCAGGCTGTCTTCGGCGATCTGGCGCCGCACATCGTCCACGGGTCGATACCCGTCGTGGTCGAACAGTTCGGGGTTGGCTCCGGCCGCCAGAAGCGCTCGTACCACTCGGTGGTGGCCGGTGACGGCTGCATAGTGAAGGGGCGTGCGGCCCCGTTCGTCGGGCAGGTCCAAGGCGCACCGCGCACGCAACAAGAACGCAGTCTTGTCGTCCACGGGCTTATGCCAGAACGATGAGCCACTCAACATGACTTCGTGCAGCACGGTGCGGCCAAACTTGTCCTGGGCACTGACGTTGGCCCCGCACTCCATCAACTGCTGCATAGCCCGGATGGAATGTGGGTCGGGGGCTCGGAGCGCATGGTGTAAGGGCGTTCGTCCGTCGATGTCCCCTGCATCCAGTGGAGCGCCCGCCTCGCACAACAATCCGATGGCCTCCAGGTTGGCCCGCTCGGCGGCGATGTGGAGCGCCGTTCTGCCTTGAAGGTCGGTAATGGCCAACCCTGTTCTGAGGTCGGCCAGCAGCGTGCGCAGGTATTCGGTTGACCGAAAAGAGACGGCAACAATCAGGGGTACGCGGCTGGATCGTTCCGAGCCATGGAAGATGTCGTTGGGGTCGGCACCTTGGGCCAGGCGTTCCCGAAACTTCGGGAGCGGCAGAAGATGGCCGGTGGGTTTGAACAGCGACATGGAAGGCCTTGGGGAAGAAGGACCCTTCCATGCAAGCAGGCAAGCCGATTTCGGCAACCCCTGATCTTGCGAACTCAATGGCGAAACAAGTTCTCGATCTCTTCGCCCGAGTACGTCTTGCCCATGGGCTTGTCTGCCCACGTGTTCATCATCTTGTCTTCGGGGCGCTCAGGCTCAAAGCCCGCCGGCCGCTGCGTCCACCAAGCGGGCACTTGGCCAGCCCGTCGGTCGGGCAACTTCTGTCCAGGGAAGTCCAGCATCAGCACATCGCCTCCCTGCTGAACCAAGGCGCGAATGATGAAACCTGGATCGTTCCGCTTGGCGGGAGAGAAGCGCCACCACCAGCGCTCGGTCTTGCGGAAACCCAGTTGGTCGGTGAACTGCGATGGGTACACCACAGGCTTGCCATCATTGGACAGGCGGGCGCCGGGGCCGTGGTCCATGCGGGCCACGTTGTTGCTCCCCATCAAGCGTGATAGCTCATCGCGCGTTTCACCCATCTGGATCTGGCAGATCACATGGGTGCCCACCATGCCTTGTAGCGCCTTGGTCAGGTGTTCGCCGTACAGCGACGGTGCGCGCAGCTGCGCCAGGTCCTGGGCGGCCAGCACGCACACGCAGCCCTTGGATCGCCCTTTGTCCACCAGTGGCTGGAAATTGATCTTGCCGATGGACGCCAGTTCATCGAGGAAGAAGCCCAGGAAGCGCCCTTCTTCGTTGTCGGGCAGCTGAGGCGAAATGATGGCAGGCACGGCCACGTTGACCATCGCTGCGATGTAAGCCGAAACCAGCCCCGCGTCGGGGCCGCTTTGCAGGATGACCTTCTTCGGGCCGTCGTATCCATCCATGGCCCAGTCGGTGATGGAGAACAGCCGCCGTCCCTTCAGCCATGCGGCGTTCCAGTCGGCTTCTTCCTTCTCTCCTGGCCATGGGGTCTCGGGCGTCAGGTCCTTGCCCACCTCGTAGTCCGGCCAGGCCCGCGCCAGATCGTCAATGACGCGCGTATAGCCCTGCAGGGTGGCCAGCACGTTGAAACTGGTCTGGGAAGTAGGATCGGAAATCAGCCCATGGGCCTTGCGGTAGTTCCTGTCCAGCACTGGAGCCATGTCCTTGGCCTTCATGGACACACGCTGCGCCAGATCCGTCCAGGTCCACCGCTGGGGCTTTTCGTTTTGCAACGACAGCACCACGCCGAGCAGGATTTGCCTGGCGGCCTGTGTCCAGAACTTGCCGCTCCCGCTATCTTCCGGGATCAGGCTGTCGGCGAACGCGGCGGCCTGGGTGGCGGTGCGTACATCGCGGGCCACCCACCACACCCGGCTACGACGGTCGAACGGCGAGCAAATCGATGCGGGAAACTTGCTCGTCAGATCGCCTTTGACATCGTAAATCAGGCACTTGGCCTCGTCGTGCCGGAAGACCTGGCGCAGGAGCGCCAGCAGGATTTGCGTCTTGCCGCTACCCACCGACCCGTACATCAGGATGTGGCGCGACAGCTGCTTCTTGGACAGCCACAGGTCGGGGTGCAGGTACATGCCGAACGTGTCTGTTTGGCGCTTAGTCTCGGAGGGTGAGCGTCGGCGCGCCTCGCGGACGGCCTCTTTCCCTTCCAGGAGCTTGGGGCCAGAGACTACCCACTGGTTGGCACGCGGGATAAGACCCGTCCACGCCAAGCCGCTTCCCGCCGCCAGGCCTACGGCGGTGGCCACAGCCAGCGTAGACCAGTCGGACAGCCACTGGGGGTTGTCGATCCGGGAGTAGAACGCAGGATCCAGCGTCAAGGCGCGGACGATATCGCGCACGCCCATCCCCCACCCCGCAACGGGGAGGAAACCTACCGCGCCGCCCAGCAGGCCATAGACCAGGCCCAGATCCCAGCGTCGAACTGGAACCGATGGGTCAATGTGCTTGCCGAGTGGGCCGAAAGCGTCGTAAACGGGAGGCTTCATCTACAACAGGATGAGCAGGATGGCTGTCCTGTCTAGGCCTGCGCGCACTACTATCGAGCTACCACGGGGAGGATTCGATTTGACCTTGATTTTGATAGGCCATGAAGTTGGCCGCACGGAAGTTCGCCAGCAGTTTCTGCTTCAACACGAAGAGCCCGGGCACCAGGGCCTGTTTGCCATTTCCGACAGCGCGCTGACGGCAAAAATGACGAGTGAAGAGGGCGGCGTGAACTACACAACGTTGTTCACGGGCATTCGGAAGGTCCATGAACTCAAGATCCAGGTGGGGCGACCTGACATTCTTCGCAATGGCCACTTCACCAACAACTTCTACGAAGCCTTCAGGGCCCCAGCCTTCCTGGCGTTTGCTGGCAACGCGAATGAAGCCCAACATGTGCTGGCCTTCATTCGTGAGGACCTGGAGAACCTCCAGTTGAGTTTCAGATTCGATCAGCAAACAGGCGAACCGAAGCGACACATCATCATTCCCAGACGTGCGGACAACCCGATGAACGAGAACGGATACGCGTGTTCGGAGGACACTTTTGATCCCGACCAGGTCCAGCACTTGTACACGGCAGACCTATTCGTCTCCATCGTGGCCCAGGCCATTCAGACCGCACTGCAGTCCTCAATTGAGTACAACCGCACCAACAATTACCCGCCAACCTTATCCACGTATGCTTTCGGCATTTGGTGTCCAGTCTCCCGGCAGCACAAGCTTTATCGGCTTATCCCACGTAGCAAGCTGGTCGATGGCAGATTGACCTTCGATGCCACCCCGGAAGTCGTCCCGGAAAACGAAGTTTTGGCGCTCGGCACGGAAATCGTAGTGAACGCTCTCCCTATCCAGGAAACCTACGACAAGGCCTTAGCAGATGGGGAGTCGCCAGCCAAAGCGATGGCCGCACTTTTAGATCAGGTAGTTGACAAGCAGTTTGCTGAGTTCAGTGGACGTCCCGTTGATCGACCCATAACCCGCTACCACCTCAAGGAAGACTTGTTCCGCGAGCTTCGTTAGTAGCACAGGGTCCAACGCTCGCCCGCAGCCTCGGCCAAGGACTGTTGTCATATCCGCCAGATCAGGCATGCCGTCAATTCATAGAAATCAGCCGATATCCGGCACACCATGGTTGAAATGGTTACGCGCCGAACTTGAGAAGACGCAGCTTCGGCGCTGGATCCGGCCTCTCAATCTTGTACATCTTGTTCAACTCGCTGGCATGCATATGCAACATGGCCTCGAAGTCGGCCATGGTGTACCCCAGATCCTCGGCATGAGCACGCAAGATGTCATTGAACGCCGTGGATTGTTCGGGAGCGAAATCGACTTCGACAGGCTCTTTCATTCGATACCCAAGCTTACTCATCTGCCGCCACAAGTAGGTGCTTTGCATGTCGGTGATGCAGCCCAGCGCCTTGGCACGCATAAGTAGCGCCCCCATGGAGACCTTCCAGATTGGCTTGAGGGCAGCGAGCCTCGGCAGGGTAATGCCATGCATCAAGTCACCGCGGATGTCCTGCGCGGGCATCAAGAGTTCGGAGGCGAACACATCCGCCTCGCGCTCCATGTCCGGGCTGGGCATGCGATGCATGATCGCGTGTGCCAGCTCATGCGCCAACGTGAATCGCTGGCGGTCGCCAGGCATGGCCTGGTTCAGAAAGATGCACGTCGGAAGACCCGGCGGCTGCAGCGTCAAACCGAACACGCCGATACTCTCGAACTCACACGGCAACACAATGCACCCGGCTCGCTCCACCAGGGCGGTCAAGTCGTGGAGCGGCCCGCTGGGGACTCCCCAATGGCGGCGCACCAACTGCGCCACACGAGCAGCATCGCCGTTGTAGTCATCGATATCGAAGCGCGGCAACGTGAGTTCCGGCTGATAGTCCATGGACGACAACAGCCGACGAAGATGGAGCAGGCGAAGATTGATCTCCGCCTCCAGCTTGTCAGTTGCCTTGGCACCCACGCTGGCGTTCTTCCGGTAGTTGATACTGACCGGCACGCCAAATACGGGGTCCGTCTCATAAAAGAGAGACGCAGGGAAGGTGAGCGCTCGGGCCAAGGATTCGATTAACTCGGCCCCCGGCTGCATAAGACCGGCCTCACATTTGGAAATGGCGGCCTGGGTAACCCCGGCCGCCTTCGCCAACTGGACCTGACTCATGCCCCTCGCCTGCCGTGCCACCTTTATCAAGGCTGCATTGGCAAGCGGAATAGTCATGTCTCGTTCTCTGTCTTCTTATCGCGCTCGGATTTTACGCGGATCTTGATCGTCTTCGGAGTAGGAGCAGGAGGCGTTGGGCCCGCCGGAGACGTGATCGACACCACATTCCCACCCTCATCCTTGCGCAGCAGCGAGCTACACCACAGCACCCTGCCCTGATCTCGAGCTACCAGCAGGATGTCCTGTACGGCAGTCTCCAACTTGTTCAGGACGTACGTCACTTCAAGTCGTTGCACAGGGGGGATACCCGGCAGGTCTTCCTGCTGATCGTGGTAATCCAAAGCTGTTTGGGTGGGGTAGTTGCTCGTGAGCCCGCTCGCGTCGCTTTTCTTGAGGCGGAAGACCAGACCATCGATGTGGAACCAGCAGCTCTGGTTCTTAGGAAGGATCTGGACACTCGGATCATTGGCGAAAGCCGTCTCCGCTCCACAAGCCAGCTCTTCCCAGATGTAGTTGGCCCGGCTACGCCTCCGCTTCCAGCGGCCGCTTTTGCCGCTAGCCATCCAGTCAGCCCATGCCCCCATCATGACCCGCACGATACGGGCCATGTAGGGTGTCAGTCGCGCTTCGACTTCGGTTTGGGTGAGCATGGCCGACCTTTACATTTGGACGGCGAAATATAACCACATCTATAACTTGTCATGCAAGTCCCCCGCGCGCGACGGCCTCGCAATCCTTCAACCCATTGTTTCTTAATGCCATTTTTCTAGCGGCCAGCGCCCGCCTGCCAAGCTGGCAAACAGAGGGGCCTCCTGGCTGAACCACACCAGGTCTGTTCGCACGGGGCAGAACCCCTCGGCTTGGATGTCGAACATCGGGTTCAAAGCCTCGGACGCCTCCGGCTTCCATTCCGGCTTGGCGGGCAACTTCGGCTGCCACGGCCAGCGGAAGCGGTGGCGAACCTTGCTGCCGGAGCAAGAGGCGATAGCCTCGTCCAGTCCAGCCTGGTCGCCCTCGATCCATAGCACTGCATTGTCCAGACCCCGTTCGTTCAACTGGTCCATCACCGCATAGGAGACGGCAGGACAACCCTCGGAATGTCCTGCCCAGCCGGAGCGAACATAGCTAGCCGGGTGAAGCACCACCGCCCGCTCTCGCGCCGCGTCGTTGAAGCCGACCATCAGGCCATCCAGCCGGCGGCGGGTGCTGCCGTCTCTCGTGTTCTGGTACGCCTCGGACACCGCGTACAGCCCCACGCTGGTCATCAGTGAGCCGGGTGTGTTCGAGAACACGGATGCCCGTCCTGAGCGGTCAGGATCAGAGCCACGGCCGTGCGCCACTTCCGTGCGCAACACCACTTCGGACATGCGCGGATCGATGGCCCACAAGCGTTGGGCCGAGCTGGGCAAGCGCATATCGGCGACGATCAGCAGTGTGGGGTCGCGCCCCAGCTTGCGGGAGCACTCCAACGCCTGCTCGGCATGTGCGCGTGTGGTGCGCGACATGCCTTCGATGTGCTGAGGTACCGCCGCCTGGGCGTGGCCTCCTACCATCAGCGCTGCAATCAACGCGGCCCGGGCGATCATTGCTGGTACGTCCGCCGCTGTGTTTCAACCTGGGCAGGCGCTTCCTGCCGTTGGCGACGTTCCTGCTGCTGTGCCTCCTGGACATAGGCGTGGTAAGCGTTCAAAGCCTCCACCCTGGGGGCGGCGTCTCCGGTTTTTCCCTTGCCCATGGCCTGGTGATCGGCCTCGGCCTGCTCTATCCGTTGCTTGACCTGTGCTTCGGGCAGCGGCGACATCTCCTTGTGCAGGTGCGCGATACCGTCTTCGGGGGTGGCGAAGTTAGTCAGCGAAAGACGCGTGCGACGGGGTGCGTCTGCTGGCGCGGCTTGCTCCTGGACGGGCTCGGGTGAGGCCTGCGGTGTTGGCTGAGCCGGCGCAGCCTGCTGCGCGAGGGGAGCTTGTTCTGTGGGCTGCTCCTGGACCTGCGTCTCCTTCAACTTCTGCTGCTGAGCCGCTTGGCGCTGCTCAATCTCCAGCCCGGCTCGGGTTTGCAGGTAGTCCTCCTTGGCCACCACGTTACTGCCAGCCTTGGCCGCCCAACCCTCATATTCCCCGCCGTACCGCTGCTCTGCGGCGTGGAAGAACTTCTGGGTGTTCTCCCCACGGCGCTGCTCCAACGACAGGTCGAACCACTTGTTGTGGGTCATGGCGTGCTGGCCGTAGGAGGGCTCACGGTCTATGCGCCACATGTCGGCCTGGTTGGCCTCCCACATGCGCTGCTCCTTCTCGGTGGGCCGCACCAAGGCGTCGTTCGGGTTTGACTTGTGGGCGTGGTAGGCCTCGCGATCGTTGCCGCGGAAAACTTCCAGACGCTTCCACTGCTGGTCGTCTTGGGGCGCCATTTCATCAAAGCGGCGAAAGGGGGTGTCTGGGTCGGCAGCGAACGCCAGGTTGTAAGCCCCTTCGTACTTCTTGTAGCGGCGGCCCAAAGACAGATCATTTTCGTGGTTGTTGGACATGGGGGATCCTTATGCGGTTACGGTGATTGCGGCTTCGGCCTTGGCGGCTCGGATGGATTTCATGCGACGACCGAACTCCTTGGTGCCGATGTATTCCATCTTGGCGAAGTCGATCCGGGGGTGGCCGGCGCGGTTGAGGCACAAGAGCGCCGTCCCCTCTTCCAGCAAGCTGGAAGTCATGTCCGTCATCTCGATGATCGGGCCTTCTTCGTACTTGCCGCTGGAGTACACGGGGAAGTAGTTCTGGTCCTGCTGCTCTTCCAAGGGAACACGCCGCGCCAGGCCCATGTAGTTCTTCATGCCTTCGATCACGACCTGCAAACGAGTGGATCCACGGCGTGCCATGTCGCGGAAGCGCCATGCCGATGGGTGATTTCGGTCGGTGTAGGCGGACGCATAGATCATGTCCAGCGTTCGGCTGGTATCCACGGTCTCCTGCACGCTGACAGTCAGCTTCTTCTTCATCGTCCGACCCGCATCCCGCTGGATGTAGTCGTAGGTCTTGGGTGAGGCCTCAAAGATGATCCGCGACCGGAAGTTGTACAGGAACGCACCCTTGGCATCGTCGCTGGGCAGGATGGTGTCCAAGCTCTCGTAGTTCTGGGTCGCGTACACCATCTGGACGCCCATGGAGCGGCCCACGGCGACCATGCGCACGTCGGCTGGGGACACCAAGTCCTGGCACTCGTCCTTGATCACAACGACATAAGACTGACCCGTCTTCTCCGGCCACTCATCGCCATACTTCTCGTTGCGCTCACGGGCTGCGTCGAACACACGCTTCTCGATCAGCTTCTGGATGACCTTGGCAGTCTTGCCGTAGCGGTCAGACAGGTTCAGGCCCACCTTCTTGCCGTACAGGCACTGCAGAACGTCTTCGCCCTCTTCTGTGTGCGACCAGGCCTCATCCCCACAGTCCACGCCCCCGATCGTGCTGCCGCGCAGCTCGTCGTTTTGCATGAAGCCTTGCAGGTCCTTGTCGATGTTCATGAGGAACGACTGGCGCTGCTCTTCGGTCTTGCCCTGGAACCAAGGCACGGTGAAGAAGTAGATCGCGTTGGACAGCACGCGGCTTTCGTCGGCCAAGTGGGGATGGATGGACTCGGGCTCCAGCTCCACGCGCTGGTTGAACAGCGCATCGTCCTCGCCTTCCTTCTTGACCCGGAAGCCCAAGTAGTCGAACAGGGCCAGGGCTTTGTCGCTTGGGCGCCAAACACCATCGGTGCCTTTCACGCCCGAGCCCAGCGTATTGATGATCTTGCTGTATGCGGCAGGCGCCCAGCGGTAGGTGCGCCCTGCTTTGAGCTTGCCCATCAAGGTCCGGGCTAAGGTGGCCTCGGCCTTCAAGCGAGCGGTGACGGCCGCAAGGTCGGCGTTGCTGCGCTCCAACAGAATTTTCTGGGCGACCAACCGCTCGATCCGCAGACCGATCGCGTCAAGCTCCCGCTCGTATGCCGCGCGGCGCACCTTCTCGTGCGCGACCAATGCTTCGAGGATGGCCGAACCGTAGCGGTGCGCTTGGCCTGCCACCTGGACCCAGATGGAGCCGGCGTCATCCATGGACTCGTTGTTCGCCTCGGCAAACGCCTGGGTGAGCGTGAGCGATGTCAGGCCCTGGAAGGGCGCGAACTTGATGCCTGGCTCGATGATCAGGTCGTACCAAGGACGGGTGTCGGCCACCAAGGCCCACTTGCCGTCGGCAACCAGCGCGCCGATGGGCATGCCGAGCGCAGCCAGTTCGAGCATGAGCTTGCGAATGGCTTGCGTCTTGCCTTTACCCGTCTTTCCGAACAAGAACATGTGGGTTGACTGATCGCCAACCGTATAGCCCATGACCTGGCCAGGGTCTGGGGCCAACGACAAGTTGTACCTCGCCTGGACGCCCAACGCGGTCCCCAGTGTCAGGAACGGGGTCTTGTCTCGGAACGCGCTCCGGATCTGCTGCATCCGGAAGGAGGAAGTCTTGCCCAGCAGGGTGGCTGAGCCGTGGACAGAGCCTGCACCGCGCTTGGTCATGAGGTCAAAGAACGCGGTCCTGGCGATGTGGTTTCCGGCGGTGTAGTACAGCGGGTAAGCACAAGCAACAACGAACCAGCTGAGGGGCTTGAGCCAGTTCAATGACGGAGGAAGCAGACCCAGGGCGTAGTTCATCCCGAACAGCGTGCCCACAACCATCAGAACGTGGGCGACCTTCCCGAAGAATGACGAAACCGCAGAAGTCTTTTCACTCGATGACAGCGCTTTGGCAAAGGCCACGATGGCACCGATGGTCACACCTCCGATAAGCATGGCCTTGCCGCCGACCTGGAAGGGCACATCTCCCGACAGGCCCGCAGCCATCAGCGGAATACCACCGGAGATAGCCAATACCTTGGTAAGCGTCCCCGCTCCTTCGGCCTGATACAAAGCGTAGGCGTGCAAGGCCAACAGCGGTCCGGTGACTGCCAGAGCTATGCCCGGCCCCACGACGGGGAACTGGGACATTGCGTAGCCACCCGCGAACAGCACAGGGAAGGCGGCCATGAGGAAGGACGTGGCCGTACTGTCGTTACCCCGCGTCACGTCCTCAGGGATGATGTAGCCGTTGGTGGGTCGCCCGTCTCGGGTCAAATGCCAGTTCAGATCCATCGACACCAGATCGGGTGGTGCCTTGGGGAACCAGGTCTTGAACACCCAGCGCTCGTCTTCTAGCAGCTTCGGCATGAAGAACTGGCCGTTCTTTTCGATTGCGCCAAGCTCGCGCAACTTCTCGTGGTGTTCCGGCTCGACATTGACCAGCGGCTCGCCCACGCGTACCGGGGCCAGGTTGATCAGGTCTTCGCCCTGGGTGATGTAGTCGAACCGTTCCTGTGCTCGGTCGTAGACCCAGGAGTTGCGCTTGGTCTTGCCGGCGATGACCGACTGGCGACGCAGGATCACGTCTCGAATGCCGTATGCCAGCTTATTGAACAGGTTCAGTGTGTCTTGGGGTATGGCAGGTGCTTGCATGGGGGGAATCCTTATTTCAGACGCTCTTTAAGCGCATTGCCGTAAGTGGGGTAGCAGTGGCCGCGGAAAATCAGCTCATCGACCCAGGTGTGAGTACCGCCGTCGGCAAGTACCTTGTTGAGCTGGACACCGGCCTTGGTGCAGTCGTCCAGCGACCAGGTCTTGGCCAGCTTCTCGATGTCGGCCCGCTTGTCCGCACAGGCCTGTTGCAGGGCCGTATAGCGGTCACGCTTCTGGTCGGTCTTGCGGTCACGCAGATCCGACACCTCGTCAATGCACTTCTTGGCGGAGTAGCCAGCGATGTCGGCAGCCCACTCCTTCATCAGCGTGTCTCGCTTGGCCGCGTACTCGCGGGCTTCCTCGGCTGCGGCTTCGGCCTTGTGCTTGGCCCACCTGGTTTCAATACCTGACGCCGCTTTGTTGACGCCTGCCCCCAACCCATACAGCACTAGGACCAGACAGACCGAGTAGAGAAACGCTCGAACTGCCGCCCACTTCTCTTCCTCGTCGCGCAACTGTGCGGCCTTCAACTGGCCCAACTCCCACTTCTCCAAGCGCCTTTCCGGAAGGCGGTCTTCGTTGTGGTTGAACCAGGTACCCACGATCCGCTCGCGCACTTCGATAGGCGCTTGCTTGGGAAGGTCATCCACTTTGGGTCCACCGATGCACAGTCGACCGTAGAAGGTCAGCAGATGGGAGGCAAAGAACTTGCCGGGTGTACTGCGCCGCAAATGAGGAAAGAGAAGTCGAAGGATCATGCGATGAAGGGAAGTTGGGGAATGATTTCAAGCTAATGCGGAGGCCGATTTCGGCAACACCTGAACTTGCGAGTTCATAGGCGCTTTTCCAAATCGTCCAACTTGTCCAATGCGTCGTCCTGCCACGTGGGCTTGGGCGCAGGCTGGACCGCGGGCTTCGTGCTCTGTGGCTTCTTCGCCACCGGTTTCGGGGAAGGCTTGGCTGGGGCGGCTGGCGTGGGCTCGGGTGCCGGTGCTGGCACTTCCTTGGTCTCTGCGATCGGTGCTTCTGGCATGGCCGGGGCGGCAGGGACTTCGACGGGTGCTGGCGCTTCCGGCTCCACCACCAAAGGAACAACCGGTGCTTCATCGGCCACTGGCTCCAGTGCCTGGGCGGGCACTGGCACCGGCGTGGGCAACGACTCCTGGTTACTAGAGCCGTACGCCAGCCATCCAATGACACTCACTGCCAACACGACTGCACCGCCTCCCCTGTACCAACGTCTGCCGGGAGCAGAACGAGAGCTAGCCTCAGGCAACGCTTCAACGGTGGGCGACGCAATCACCAGCGTGGATGCGAACGACGCCACCGGCTCAGGCCCGGACTGCAGTTCGGGTTCGGGCATTACTTCCGATGCAACATCAACATCAACATCAACCTCTACCTCCGGCTCCGGGGAAAGCTCGCCCGCAGCCATGACTTCTCCGTCGGTGAAGAGTTGGAACGCTTCCTCCGGTACCGCGGAAACGTACACATCCTCTACGGTGGGTTCGTACACAGGTACCGGCTCGGGCTCAAGTACAGCCTCCACCACCTCGTCGGCCTCGGGCTCTATGACAGAGTACGGCTCTGGATCTACCGACGGCGGGTGCGAAAGTAGACCAGCGCTACGCAAACCATCGGCCAGGTTCGGAACCGCTGGGCGTGCCGGCGGTGTGGGAGGAACCGGAAGGTCGTCCAGGTCGGAGAACAGGTCGTTCATGGCCGTTAGCGCTCCTCGCTCTCGCCACCCGCGAAGGTCGGATCGGCGGCCACGTCTGCAAAAGGAAGGTCCAGTTCCTCGGGCGTGTAGCCCTGGAACGGAGCTGGCTCGGCCGGCAACTGGAAGGGCTGCTCCAAGAAGAACGCCCGGATGTCTTCGGCAGTCAGGCCTTTGAAGGGGGCGGGATGAGCGGTGAGTTGGATGGTGGTGTTGCGCATGGGGAAGTCCTCGCGAAAGTGGCCGGTCTCGCTGCCGCAACCGGCCAGTGGTGGTCAGGTCAGGTCGGGCACTGGGGTGATGACCAGCTGCGGCTTGCCTTGCCCGCACTTGTCGATTGCCTTGGCCGGCGGGAAGGTGTCGCGGGCTGACAGTTCGGCCAGGGGGATCTGACAGGCGTGCTTGTCGCGGCCTTCGGCGCTGATCGTCAGCGGCTCCTTTGAGCGCTTGGCCAATGCAGAGATCTTGTCGAGCACGGCGACCGTCTGCGGATCACGGGCGGACATGCTGGACGGGTCGTAAGTGATAGACACGCTGTCCAGAGCCTCGACCTTCTCGCCCGACTGGGCGGTGGCCTCTTTGGTTGCGATGGTGGCCGTCATGCCGGCGGCTTGCGCCTGGGCGGCCAGTTCGCGGGCTTCGTCCATCTGCTTCTTGTAAGAAGCCACCGAGCCGATGGCAGCACCCACCGCACATGCTGCGATTGCTTTGTCCTTCTTTCCCGACAGCAAAGCGACGGCGCCGCCGGTCAGGCAGCCAAGCCCACCCGCTTTCCACAAGCGCTTCTTGTCGGCCTTGGGCTTGTCGGGCTTGGCCGTTTCGATTGGGGGTGAGGTTGCGTCTTGGGCTATGGCCGGAGCAACGGACGTTGCCAGAATGGCGACAACGGAGAGGGAGACGATCAGGTTCTTCATGTGGGCAGTTCCTTGGGGCGGGGGGAGATGGCTCAGCCAAGCGGCGGAGGTGGACTGGATCGGTATGAGGGTTTGGCGCCCATCGCTTGCATGGCTTCGGCCTGGCCGTGCTGCCGGCCGACCTCGACCGCGACTTTCACGGCGTTGATCTGCTGCTCGTTCAAGTCGTTGAGGAAGCGGTGGAACAGCCCGCGAATTTCTTCTTGGCGTTCGGCAATGAGAGCGACGGCCTCAGCGACCTTGGCCGCCTCACCTCGAAGGTCAGCGCGCAAGTCGGCGCGAAGTTCCGTGGCGAAGGCACGCAGCACGTCGCGTGGGTCGGGCGCGTCCATGGTTGCGTCAGCTGCGCGTTTCAGGAACGCGGCGATCGACAGGGCGCGTTCGTCGGCTGCGCCCTGGAAGCGTTCGGCCTCATCGCCCTTCAACCACACGGAGATTGTTTTTCCTGCCACGTTCGTTCGCTCACACAGTTGGATATCGACTCCATCCAAGCTATGAAGCAAACGCACGTTGGCAAGACCCCACTAATGGAACTGCGAACGCAACAGCAAAGCGGTTTCGCGCTGTTTTGCGCCAGAAACCTAATGGAAGACCATTAGGCGCCGAAAGGCTGGCGGCTCAACGGCTTGCACGGCCTTTCGGGGGCTCTTTCCATTAGGGTCGTCAAATCCGTGAGGAGCGTGTTGTCCATGGGCTGACCAGCTGCTTTGCGCTCGCGTCGTCGCTCTTTCGACCGCCACGCAAACAGTCGTCAGCCGCCCGCCTCTCGCCAATGAGTTCGCGCCGTTGCTTCTCGCGTCCAGCGCATCCCACGCACTCCACTCTCGCAATCGTCGTGTCGTTGCTCGTGCTGCCCTTGCCAACATCGCAAGCCGCGCCACACTCAATGCAGCGCCACTCTTCCCCCAACCAATGACGCCCGCCTGCCCTACCCTGACGCTCGCCGACTTCCAGAACGCCATCGACTCACTCGATGTTCCGCACAGTGCCACCCTGCCCCTCTACGCTCGCCACCGTGTCCTTGAAGCTGCAGGTGAACACTGCCCTCTGTGTCGCCAGCCCTACATCCGCGACGTGCCCCGCTCGTTCTCCGCGCCCGTCATTGCCACGTGCGTCCACCCCTTCCTGGGCGGGCCACTGACTGCCGAGAACGCCTTCGCGTGCTGCCGCCGCTGCCAGCAGTCCCGCGCGTCCTCCGACCTTCTGACCGTCCCTGAACTTCCTGAAGACCTGCGCGAGCAGCGCGCCCGCACCCTTCTGCTGTCGCACAACCACCTCGTGCCGCTGCCCTCTTCCGTGTCGCTGCCTGCTTATCGGGAAGCACTGCGAGCCCGCCACGCGATGCCGCGCTCGCGGGTCTACGCCGCCCAGACCGACGATGGAATTTGCATGCTGGGGGTGTCAGCGCGCTACGGCGACAAGCAGTCCAAGGGGCTGGCGAACCTGCTCGCCCGGCTGGCAGGCAAGTCCTTGGCACGCGAGAAGAGGCGGGCCGTCTACCTGCTGACTGACGACAGTTTCCGCCGCGTCGTGTGGCAACTCATCGACGCTAACGCTTGGGTGGTGGGTATGGGTCGCCGCACCGACCCGCGCGATTTCCTAGACCACTGGTGGCTGACATCGGCCAGCGTCAGTGAGCTGCGCCGGGGGAAGGCCGGTGGCGTGAGCGTGCCACCACCAGTGCTGGAAGCACGCCCCGTCAAGCCCAGCACCGAGCGTATGCGGCGACTGGCCGCACGAAGAAAAGCCGCCCAGGAGCGCGCAGAAGCCGAGCAGGAATACGAGGAAGCCAACGCTGTCATGGTGGCCATGCTGTCGGCCCGTCGCCAGCGGAAGGCCTTCCCGACTGACCCAGAGCTGGAAGCGGAAGCGCTGGCCAGGTATGGGCAGGCCAGCCGGCGGTTGAACGCGGCCCTGGGCTATTCCCCTGCCGGTATCCGATGAACGGTGGCCCGCCCCGTCCCAAGCCCCCGTTTTCCATGGTCGTGGGGACATTGTCTAAGAGAACACCGGAGGCGCGTCATGGCGTGGGTTCGTGGTGTAGCTGTGCTGTTCGCGCTCGGCCTTACTGTGGGGTGTGCGAATAAGCAGGTTCTTCGCAATCAGGCAGTGATGTCCAAGAAGCTAGGGGCGACAACGACAGGGCTCGAACAGCTTGCTGGATCAGCAGTTCGTGATCGTCGTGTTTCGGCACTCATGGCATTCACTCCCCCGGACGAAACAGCCAGGAATGAGTTCTTGGCATTCGCCTGCGACGGTGACATGGCCGAGTTCTCGGTTGGACAAGCTATTGGGACTTATCGTCGGCGGCTGACCGAGCTCGACAACCTGGCAACGGCACCTCCGGATACCAGCTTCTCAGCCTTGGTCGCGTCCATGAAGCGATCCAGTGCCGCGAGAAAAGATCTCCCGCAGGATCGCGCCCAGGCGATGACGGCCTTCGATGAGGCTCAGAAGAAGGCCAAGGTTGCATCGCATCTTTCTGTCCGCCGATGCAGAGCCATCGTCGCCCACGACCTTAGTAGTAGCGCGGATAGAATTCCCGGGGACAGAAGTTACCAATCCATGGGCATGGGTCTTGACACCTACCTCACGCTCATCAACTTTCTGCGCACAGGGATGACCTTGGCCGAACAGACGAAGCGCGCCTCAATTGTCAGGGATTACACACAGAAAGTGGCGCAGCCAGACTTCGAACTAGCCCACGCCTACCTTGCGACTGAGCCCAACCTGGATCCTATTGCCGAAACGATCGCCGGTAGAAACCCGCTGGCCGATGTTCCGCCGCAAGCGTGCCACGCTCAAAAGGCGTTCATGGACCCTGCTGGCAAGGACCCTGTCCCGCCTGCTACCGGTAAAAACCTGGCTAACCAGCTAGGGAACGACATGACACTCGGCTTTGGGCAACCGCACGGTCGACTTTCGCTGCTGACAGCTCAAGCCAGGGCCACGGCCGTTCGTCAGGCCTTCATCCACTACACGGCCGCCAAGCTTCTCCACCCTCAGGCTGGGGCCGGCGCACTTTCAGCTGTGCAGAATGAGGCCGTCTTGCGTTCCGCTGCCGATGCCGCAGATGCTATGGCCCGGGCGGATGGTCTAATTTCCATCGATGTTGATTGCGAGGTACTTCCCAAGCTGGCCTCGTCGCAGCAAGCATTGAGCAAGGCGGTGATTGAAGGAACGAGCTCAGCTGACGCTGCCGACGGCTTCGCGGACGCATTGACTAACCTGCAGTCCATCCTCGAGGCACTCGACAAGATGAAGAAGGCGGGATGGTAGAAGGGCGCCTGACTTAGCCCGCCCGGGCCAGCGCCGCGTCCGTGGCCACGACCAGCTGACGGATGAAATGGATGTGGCGGCGCAGGTCGTCGCGGGTGACTGCGTGCTTGCTAGGTGTGCCGTTCTGTGGCCGCACAGAGCGGTGAGCGATGTCCCCACGCTTCTTCGCCAGCCTGTTCAGTTCGTTGCGGGCGGCGGCCGGCTCCATCATGTTCCACTTCCAAGACTCGGTGATGTCCACGCCCAGATACTTCTGGAATAGCGGTCGAACACGATCGGTCGAGGGGGTGTGGAAATACTTCAGGTCGTTGGCCAGGCTATCACGCATGAACTGGGATAGCTGCCCGTCCCCCGTTCCTGTGACTGCTTCTACTGCCTCAACCAACCGGTCCTCGAAGTAGGTTTCGAGCGCGGCCAAGGCCATGACCAAGCTGGCTCGCTTGAGGACTTCATTCTCCGGTGGCGACGGGACGGCGTTGAGTTTGTCGAAGTGGTTGATCAGATCAACCGCGTCCTGGATGGCGTGGTCGAAGGTCAGGCTGGCTCTCGATGGCATGGCTGTTCAGGTTCCCCGATTGGCCAGATTGTGGCACCCAGCCAACGGAGCGGACAAATCAGGCGGCGACCGCCAGCCGTGAGTCCTGGCGCCGGGCTTCTCGCTGGAAGTGCCGGGGCTGCATGTGTTGCTGGACGCTGGGAGGAAGCGCCGACCAGCCCAGGGCTTCAATCAGGTTCTTGCCCCGGCCTCGGACATACACCGTCTTGCCGGTGTTTCGGTCTACGGCTCTGACTATCGGCCGACAGCCCTCCGCGCCCAAGCTTGCATCATGTTCCAGTAGCCACTGCGCGATGTTGTTCTGGACCAATGCACCCGCTCTGTCGCCCCGTTTTACCTCCTCTTGGTACAGCAGGCAGGCCAGCATGAGCGCGGTGATGTCGTCTTCGCCCCTGACGTCCACCACGACACTGTACGTATCCGGCAGCGAGTGCAAGTTGTACTCGATGTGCTGGCGCTGTTGGCCCGTGCGTTTCAGGTAGTCCTCATAGATGGAGGCCATGGCCTCTTCCAGTCGGGAAAGCGAGCCATGTTCGATGGCCTGCCGCAGGCAAGAGAAGTAGGTTGGATTGAAGTTCATTTCTGGCTCCGTGGAATGAGGGCGGTGGCGAGGCAATAGGCTTTTTGCTTGAACTCATCGACCCGCCTCACGTACCTGGGATGGTCTTTCCACTCTTCCAGGCAGTCGAACTCTTCGTAGATGGCAATGCCGGAGGTTCGCGAAACCGACCGAGTCGTGTTGACCTCCTGAACCCAGTTTGGGGAGATCGCCCGAATGAGGCGGTAGCGCAGCGTGGGCAGGGCAGTGTCGGCAACCGGGTTCACGATGACGGCGTAGGTGTGGCCGGAAACAGGATCGGTGTGGTGTTCAAGGATGCGCACAGGAGGCCTTACTTTGCGCGGGCGATGTGCTCTTCGGCCTGCCGCTTCCTGCGTTCCGCTTCGATGCGGGCTACCTCTGCCAGAACGGCTGGCTGCCGTTCCATGTCAGCCATTTGCTCGAAGTAGGTGGCGTTGGCCTCTACCTGGTCGAAGGCCTTGGCACCCAGCCAAATAATGGAGCCAGAGATGGCCAGGGCGATGCCGGCAACGAGGGACTGTTCAGTGATATTCATGGGGAAGTCTCGATTGGGGGGAGGAAGGGAAGTTTGTTGAGACGATGCCGGACAGGAATGGGTCAATCGATTTGGAAGCCCAGATGCCCGAAAGCCACCGTCAGCCGACTGTCGTAGGGAAGGCCAACGGCTCGGCAGAAGCAGGCCTGCCACAACTGCCCCAGATGGGTGTCGGATGCGTCAAGAAGGTTTACTTGAACGCTCAGGTGGTCGGAACTATCAGCGTCCCGTTGGATACCGTGGCGCGTGCAGAAGCGTGCGGCTGCCTTCTCAACAGCGGCTGCGTCTTCGTTGGAGAAAGGGCGGATAACTGAAATTGTCATGTGCGGTCTCCGATCAGGCGACGATGGCAGGCAGGATGGTGGCGGTCAGAACAGCCAGTCCGGTGAGGGCCATGGCCAACAAGCCATTGGTACGCAGGGCAATGAAGCTGTGTTCTTGGGAGTGGGCAATACGGTCAAAGATGCTCATGGCTTGGCTCCGGTTGTGATGGGTGGCCTTCTTTGCTTAAAACCCTCGGTTTATGGGGTTTGAATGCTTTCGATTGCCTATATCCAGTATGTGGAGAAAGCCGATTTCGGCAAGCTGTCAACCCCTCAGAACTGCGAAACGCTACGAACAACGCGAAAAGAAAAAGCCCCGTTCGGGGCTTGGTGTGGAGCGATTGTGTCCGTGGGCATTTCAGCACTTAAAAACCAAGTGCGGAGCAACGGCCAAGGCCCTAGTTCCAGATCTATGCTTTTGGTCTTGATATCCGTGGATATCAGTCGATATCGCGCGATATCACACGCCAACACTCTTGCCCGGACTCCAAACGGTCCAGCGCTTCTTCGATCAAGGCTTGCAGCGCCACGCTTCGATTGCCATTGACCACCCGTTCCAATCGGTCATGAAGCGCTTTGGACGTGCGCAACAGCATAGGCTTGGTATCCAAAGCTGCGCCGGCCTCCACGTAGATCTTCGGCGGGCCGGGCTCACGCTGGATGCGTACACCCTGGGCTTGCGTGGTGAACGAGACCTTGGCTAGGTCGTCGGCGTCTAGGTCATTCCAGCTCACGTGCGGCCTCCCCCACAGTGCGAATTGATCGGATCAGGATCAATACAAGTTCCAGCTCCCGGTGGTCGCGAATGGCCAGTGCCTGCTCTTCGGGAGTAGCGGTCCTCAGGTCGATTTCTTCCAGCTCGCCGTTTGAGCGGCAGATCAGGGCGCGAGTCATAGGATGGTTCCTTGCTGTCTGGCTCTCATTCATGGGGTTTGTTCGTCAGGGCGATTGCTGCATCCACTGCTGTCCGCAGTAGAGCGATTTCGTTCTGGGCTTTGGACAAATGGGGAATGCCCCGCGCGTCCACGGCCGTCAGGCCTCGGCCGTAGCAGGTCGGGTACACATCCCGGTCCTTCACCACGGGGCGGTCGAGAAAGTGAGCGGCCACCAGGTCGCGCTGTTGTTTGCGGTCCGATCGGTACCGGCAGGCCACAGGCACCACGACCAGCCCACGCTCTTCCAGGTGGCGTAGCCCCCGGCGGTGGATCAGGAAAGATGGCGGATCCAGCAGAGTCGGGACGACAGCAATGCGCGAGGGATAAGCTTCTTCCAGCCCGGGCGGGTGATCGTGGATGTACACGTCAAACCCACTCACTCGGGCGTTGGTGGGCACGAACGGCAGCTCAACCCCAGCCCGCTGCGCAATCTTGCCGAAGACCAACGCAGACCCCTGCGGGTCGTGATCGACTAGGCACGTGCGCAACCCGTCTCGGGCAAACGACGCGGCCAGCTGCAACGCCAGCATGGTTTTTCCCACTCCACCCTTGGGAGACACGACCGACAGGTGGACCATTAGTCCAGGCTCCGAGTGGACTCCTGGATGTAGCTGGTCTGGTTGTCCACGCCTCGCTGGGCCAGCGAGCCCACGTCCACGGAAGCAGCCAAGCCGAACAGCAGGCCCAGGAAGGAGTACAGGTACAAGTTGGCGTTTGTTTTCTTGGTTCGCATGGGGAAGTCCTTTGATATCGGGTGATATCAGCGGATATCACTTGATATCCATGCAATCAGCTAAGCCGATTTCGGCAACCCCTGTTGCTGCGAGCGGATACAGAAAAGCCGCCAGGCGGCGGCTTGTTGTTCAGTCCTCCAACGTCACTTCCTGGCGTGCCACTGTTTCATGACCTCCGAACGCGTGATGATCTGGGCATTGCCTGGACCGATGGGCTGGGCAGTGTTCAATGGCACCATGACCAGGTTGCCGCGAATGCGGTTGGGCCAATGCACTACCCATAGCGCCCACCACGTGGGAAGCGTAAACGCCCAGCCTCGTTTCAGCCTCAGATACCTGTTGCGCTGTATGCGATACACACCAGCCGGCGACGCCCGGTCTTCCATGATCCGGTTGCCTTGAATGCGATCTAGCTCTTCCAGCGTGCATCCATACCTCTGGTGCAGCTGCTCTTCGGTGAGCTGCAGCCGCTTCTTTCGATTGCTTGCTGGCTGAGGCGGATGAGGCAGTACGCCTCGCTCCATCAGCACGTTCCTGACCCTTTCCTTGGACAGGCCGACGCTTTCGGCAATCTCACGTAGCGATCTCTGCCGTTGCCGCATATCGACAATCCGCCGACTGGTCCGTGCATTAGTCATAGAAATGCTTGCGCATGTGAGCGTCTAGCCGTGCAATCTGCTGGGGCATGTGGGCCTTGGCCAGGTCATATGCCGTTCCATCGACATACACGGCGTCGTCGAAGACGATGGAGCCGTCGTGCTTCTTCAAGAACGACTGCAGCTTGCGTGGCTTGCCGGAGACAATCACTTCATGAAGTTTCTTGGTTCGTTCGCGGTCGTAGTCAGGGATGGCGAAGCGGGACATGGGCAGGTTCTCGGGGAGGTTCCTACCAACCTAGGCTCATGGCCGATTTCGGCAACCCCTGTGCCTGCGAGTGGATACAAGAAAGCCGCCTTGCGGCGGCTTCGCTCCGGTTAGTCCTCGCCAGAGAACATCAAGGTCAACACGGGTTCGCCGCCGTCGCCACCAGACACCATCAGCCGCAAGCGAACCGTCTCGGGAACGATGCCTTCTGCTTCGACCGGCACCACCAGCACATCGAAGTCCGCCACCGACGCGCAGGCCTTGGCCGCGCCGTTGGCTGCCAGTCGCGCCATCATCAACACATCGTGGACGCGGCCTTCGGTGGACTGTCCATTGCCGGGCTTGTGGCCGACCGGCCAATCCAGTGAGTGCCAGACCGTCTCCGTGCAGGCAAATGGGATCTTGAATCCGTACTTGCGGGCGGTTTCAGTGAGGTCTACCAGCACGCCGTCGGCCAGCGCCTGGGTGCGCGTGTAGATGGAAATGGGCTTTCCCCAGAACGCTTCCATCCGATTCTGGTCCAAGGACACAATCTTGTTCTCGTCGTCTTTGCTCATGATCTTTCAGTGCTTCGTGTTGTTGCCGGCGTGCATGGCCGGATGGGTGAACCGCTGGAAGTAGCCATCGAGCCAGCAACGCGCGGCGTGGTCGCCCGCATCAAAGCCGATACGATCGGCCCAGAAATTCACCGGCCAGTCCAAGCCGAACGGCACCTGCTGGGCGTACTGCCGGGCAAGGAACCGCAGCTGCTCCATGTCTGCTGTGGTGGAGCCGGTGAAGGGCATGACGCTGCAGGCCGTGGGGGACGTCCGGCGCACGTAGCCAGGTGAGACAGGACCTTTCCGGTGCCTCATGGGGTCACCTGCTTGGCTTCCATACGCTTGAACCACGCCAGCCCCAGTTCCTCGATAGGGTCAGCCACCACCTGGAAGTCCAGTGCGGGTTCGACGCGGTGCATGCCGTCCACCACCAGGTCATCGCCCCAGTAGCCATTGCCCCCGGGCGTCCAGACAGCTCCATCGCCGTCAGCGGCGCGTACCTGTTGGATCGCGTCGGCGATGTTGTCGGCCTCCACCTCGACGGTAGCGGTGTGGGGCACGATCCGGTCTAGCCGGAGATTGAAGCGATACGTGGCCATCAGTGGCACTCCTTCTTCCAGTACCAGAAACTCTCAACGAACCGCTCAACGGTTCGTGGCTCGATGGGGCCGCTTGCCAGTAGCGATCCCGCTACCGACTCGATCCGCAGTCGGTTCTTCTGCTCTTTGATCACCACGCCCAAGGTCTTCCCCTTGCGCACGATCCGCCCGTCGTCGGCCAAGTGGGCGTCGTAGGAAGTTAGTGCAGCTTTCCAGCTCATTGTTGGTTCCCACACGGGGACACGCCCCCGCGATGTTCCCGTATGGGGACCGGCCGCCGGCAGGCGGCGCGCTGTCAATGGAAGAAGCACCAGTGGCTGGCGCGGCCCGCAGACGCAGTCGAGGACACGGGTCGCTGGAGCGACCATTGACAGGACAAGCGCCGGCGGAAGGCATTCCCGCCTCGAAGAGCGATCAGAAGAATGGTGGGCCAGCGACCAAGCCCGCAGGGCCGATCCGTGATCGGTCGAAAGACGACGGGCGCGATCCGCAGGAGGCCCTATGCCATTTCCATTCCTGGCACGTGGATCAAGGAGGGAACCGACGCCTGTTCCAGTGCAGGGACTTCCACCGATCGAGGATCAACTTCTACCTCTGGTTCGTCCAGCAACGGCTCAAACCGGTAGCGTTCAAGCCCGACGAAGTCACACACCTTCTCTGCTACCGATGCGGCCGAGTAAAGGAAGTTCGGGTCTTCCTTCGCAATCTTGATCCAGTGATGGATGTACGCTGCGTGCTGACTAGGATCGTGCCCTATTCCCAACTCAACGCCCATGATGTGCGATGCGGTTTCAGCAATGACTTCCTCGCGAGCGTAGCTCTCTGACCCGAATGCGCCTGACAAGTCGCGATCCAGTCGGGATGGATGGCCAGTTGCATGGGCCAGTTCGTGCAGTGCTGTGCTGTAGAAGGCTTCCGGACTGACAAAGCGTTCCGGGTACGGCAATCCGATCTGGTCAGAACGCGGTGAGTAATGGGGCTGTGATGCTCCGTACACAATCGGAACGCCCGAGGCCTTCAGCAAGGCCTCGCACCTTTCGATCCGCTGCACCGGGGTTGTCTCCGGGCGCGGCGGAGGCGGTGGAAGACCCTCCACCTGGGAGGCATTGAAGACGTTGAAGAAGAACGTCTTGACCTTGTCGCTCTCGGGTCTGACAACAGGTACATTCCCGTGCTCGTGAACCGGCGAAGACCTGGCTCCCTTCTCGTCGGGATAGATCGTGTAACGCAACTGGATGGACTTCGATCCTTTCTTCACGAACGCGCCAAGCGCCTGCGCTTGCTTGAAGGTCACCCAGCGATTGTCTTCCCAGCCATTGACCATGCTGGCGATCCACAACATGACCCGGTTTCCGCCCCTGTACACCTTACCCGTTGTCGGGTTGTACGGCAGGTTGTTCACGGTGCGGGGATCGCCCGGCTTCAAGAACGGCAGGAAGGGCTTTCCTTGCGCCATCAGTTCAATCAGGAGTTGCGCCTGTTGCTGCGCCAGCTCCGCGTACTTCATTCGTCTTCGGAGCTTTCGTCTGTGATGACCAGATCTCCCCGCTCCAACGAGATTCGTACCTTCTCCACGGCCTGCTCGATATCCAGCAAGTAGTCATCGGCCGTTCCTGGCTGGATCACCACCCCGTCAGGAGTACGAACGACACGGTAGCGAAGCGCCGCGTCCAAGGCGTCGCTCAGTGAGATGGCGTCTTCCATGGGAGGACTCCGAGTGAAGGAACTCCCACATTAGGCAGCGCCGTGCCATCTGGAAGATGGCTCTCCGAAAAATGCGAAGCGAAGCGCAAACTACAAGTGGCGCTGCGGCTCGCACTGCCGCAACCCAGGTCGGACGACGGCTACAAGCCCCTCCCTTCGTTCCTTCGCCCGTAAGGCGCGATGGCGCTGCAAGATCGTGGCCAACTGCTCAGCGATTGCTTGCGTGGGCACACGGCTGGTGTAGTCGAACACATCCAGTCCAGCGTCGTCGTGAACGGCGTCGTCCGCCCCCAGCCCAAGCAGCTCGTCCACCATGTCCACGGCGCCGTACTGGATGTTGAACAGCAGCGGCGTCAGGCCGCTGACATCGCGATGTTCCAGATCAGCGCCAGCTTCATACAGCAGCGTCGGTACGCCCGGAACAGTGGCGAAGTACAGTGGCGTGCGGCCATGGCCGCCGTACCAGCGTGCGTCGGGGTCGGCACCTGCTGCCAACAGCAGCTGGACCACGCCATAGGACACGTCCGGCTGGTGAAGGATAGTTGAGCCTTCCAGGTCTGAGCTGTCCGGGTCTACGCCCCTCACTCCCAGGACGTGGGCCATGGCCCGCACATCTCCCCTGGCTCGCAGCAGCGCCGTGTAGTTGGGGTGCGTTGGCCCTGTGCGTTCTCGAACGAGATCCAGCAGGGCGCGATGTGCCTTGGTCATCGAATCATTGTGAAAGGGTTGCCGTTGCGGACAACCCCGTAGGGCTGGGTCAGACCCAGCCACGCGCAGCCAACGAGGTGTAGCCTTCGGCGGACACCACGAAGTGGTCCAGGAGACGAATGTCCACGAGGGCGAGCGCTTGCTTGCAGCGGGTGGTCACTGCGTTGTCGGCGGCGCTGGGTTCCAACGAGCCCGACGGATGGTTGTGAGCCATGATGATCGCTGCGGCGTTCAGCTCCAGGGCGCGTTTGGCGATTTCCCGCGTGTGGACTTCCGAACCGTCAAGGGTACCTGCGAAGAGGTCTTCCACCGCAATGACCTTGTGGCGTGTATTGAGGAAGGCGATCGAAAGCACTTCCCGGTCGTGGCTGGCCAGCCGGTAGCGGAACATCGAACCTGCGGTGGACGGATCAGAGAGTTGCATGTCATCGCTCCGGATACGGGAGCGCATGAGGGTTTCGGCTTGCTCGATCAGGCGGTTCTGCTCAGTCGTGAGCGGCTTGGGAACTCTCATTGGTGTTTCCTCTGGCGCGCCGGATTGGCGTGCGCAGGACCGCCGCCGGGGCCACCAGGCCGGGCCGCACCCGAGCGCTTGCGCTCGCGGGCGAAACACAGTGGAGCAGGCGCCAGCCTTGCGGCTTGGACCGACCCGGCAAAGTGTCCGTAGCCCGACCGCGCGCCAGAGATACGCATGTTCCACAAAAGGAAACGGCGCCTGAGCGCCGCTTCCCCCGTACAGAAGCCCCATGAAGGTTGTCGAGACCCAGCTTCCTACGGGAACCCGATCAATGCAGAACGTATCGCTCGCCTGGCGCTTGCCGCCACTGCCAAGACGACAGCCACGAGGGTGAGTGTGCGCCGACCTGACCGATGACGCAGTTGCGAAGATGCGTCTGGCCCAAGGCCACGCGACCCTCGAAGCGCACTGCGGGAACATCGCTCCCAGGAGCGTAGCAGGACACTCGATACGTACCATCCGAGCGTTTGCCAATGGCATGCCATCGACCCTTGCCGTTGGCCACGTGCCGCGTAATGCGACCGGTTTCGACATGCTCCACGAGCATGATTGCACCGGCCACCGGCAGGCCGTGAGAGTCCACGATCTTGCCGCGGAAGTCCGAAGACAGTTGACCCGCGTGAGATGCAAATGGCAGGAGTAGCAGGAGGGCGAGAAGGACGAATTTCATTAGCGACCTCCGATCCGAAGGCCAACACCGATGACGGCCTTGTTGCCACCGCCGAAGGAGGCACCTACAGCAATGCTGGCTCGTTCATTCAATCGGCGAGACCAGCCCACAGCAAGAGCCGTCTCACCGCCAGAGAAGCCCACACCGACAGTCATTCCTCCCTCGCCAGGGGTGGCGGCCATCATGCTCATGGCACCCATCTGTGCGCCCAAGCCGTTCAAGCGTTTGTCGATTTGGCCGAACCGGTTGTTGATATTCTCCCAGCGGTCGTTCCATAGGGTCTCGTCAAAGCTCGATCCGCCCAACCCTTGCAGGGCTTCCCACAACTGGCCGCCATTGATTGCATCGGTCGAACCTTGTGAGATTGAACCGTTGGCGACTTGCGTCACCTTGCGATTTCCCATGGCGACTTCGTTTGCTTGTGTGGTTCGAGTGTTGGCGCCAATGGCGACAGAGTTGGTATGACTTGCATTAGATCCATGTCCAAACGCAGAAGCATTCGCAGCAGATGCCGAGCTTGCAGAACCGTAGGCGTTAGCGCCGTCAGCGGAAGCACGTGCGTTGTTGCCGGTGGCGTTGGCGGCACGTCCCGAAGCGTTTGCCGTTGCACCCATGGCGCTGGAATAATCTCCGGTCGCCTCTGCCGCAACACCCGTAGCCGTGGCGCTGTTGCCAGAAGCATTGGTCTGTGTACCTGTTGCCGTGGAGTTCGATCCAGTTCCCTTGGCACCAAAGCCGGTGGCCGTGCTATTGACGCCCTTAGCCTCCGTTTCAGCCCCCGTAGCGGTAGCTCCCGACTCAGTTGCTTCGGCATAGTTGCCCGTGGCGGTCGTAGCCTGGTCGGTTGCTCTGGCTTGGTCACCATAAGCAGTCGATCCGTTCCCACTCGCTTCCGAGAACGGACCGCATGCCGTGGAACTGGATCCCGTGGCGCTTGCTCCATCACAAGCGTAGGACTCCAATTGCGGGTTAAAGGTTTGTGCATGAGCGGCACCGGCCATCAAGCCAAGCGCCAGGAGAAGTGCAATCATTTTCATGAGGAAGAGAATGTGGGGAGACCACACCCAACCTAGAAGCGATGCCGATTACGGCAACCCCTCCAAGACGAAGGGACGGTTGTTCCGCCCCTTGTCTGATCAAATCTGCGAACCCATTCGTCAGAATGGAATGTCGTTGGATTGCTCTCTGCCCTTCTCTTTCGCCTTGGATTGCGTGCGCTCTCGCTTCGGACGTGGCTCGCTGGCAGGCTTGACCGGCTGCTGCGCCATTTCCTTCCTGGGTACGTTCGCGTAAACCAGTGGCTCGATGCCGACTTCCTTCAAAGCCGCATAGGCGTCATCCAGCGCCCGCACTACCTCTTGCGGATGTGGTCGGTGCTCGATGAAGGGCTTCAACTCCTGGGCGAGTTCGGGTTCGACTTCTCGCGGCAGGCCCAAGCGTGCCTGGCCAGTCATGACCGCGCACTCGCGGCGCAGTACCATGCGGGCGTTGTCCTGCACGTCATCCTGCGCCGGAAACTTTTCGGCCATGACCTCCTTCAGCCGTGCGTTGTACTGATCCATGGTCGGCGTCTTCTTGCGCGGCGTGATCAAGGCATCAAGCCCAGCTTGTCGGGTGGCTTGCTGCTCGGATGTCAGTCCCTTCTGCTTGGGCAGGTTCAAGCCCTTGATCTGGTCAGCGTTGAACACTGTGGCCGGTACACGCTCGGATAGCTGGCCATCCTTGCGGATCCATTTCAGGATCTTCGTACCAACCTCCCCTTTGCGGATGTAGCCACCGGCCGCATTGGCCTGCTCGGTGGACAGCCAATAAGGGCTCTGAAAGCCCTGCGCCTTGGCGGCCATGGCCAGCTGCAGCGCGTTGTCAGCTTCGAAGCAGTAGCCAGACACACCGCGAGGCTCCCCGCCAATCTGCGGCAGTGGCGTGTCAGGGTCTTGCCATCGAAAGAACGGAGGGGCTATCCCTTCCCGCAGGTTGTCGTAGAAACTCCTGGCTTGCAGCCTCTGGTACTCGTGTCGATCCATCTTTCACCTTCCACTTGATGTGTACGTCATACCCTCGCTCGAACGCGGATCTGGCGTACTTGCAGCAAGTCTCGATGGTCGAGTGATGCTTTCCCGGCACGAACCATTCGTCAGCCAACTGCATGCGGGTTGCGTGCTTTTCGCACACAACCTCAAAGCGGTCGGCCGCCATCAGGATTTCGTCGTCGGTGAAGTTCGGATCAGACATGGGACGGGTTCCTCTATGCCCCGTCCAGTCTGCGGCAGGTTGACTGGCCCGCAAGTTGGGTCCTGCGAACTGGTACGGTCTTGCGCCAACGCAGTGGGCACGGTAACGGCGCTGTCGCGCCGTGGACGGTCGCCTGTGGCGGCCTGCGATCTGGGAAGGAGCGAAGGCCCTGGCGGCGCTGACGCGCCGCGGCTACGCCTTGGGCTGGGGGTGAAGCGTTGCGTGTTTTCCAGGCCGAAGGCAGGCCGCCTCTGGCGGCCATGGTCCTGGCCCCAGGCCAGTGGTCCGCGCCCA
>NZ_JAPTFX010000270.1:0-1747 GCF_030985895.1 Stenotrophomonas sp. Sm6012
AGCTTGCTCGACTGCATGGGAGATCAGTCGAGCAAGCTCGACTCTACTTCCACCCATGCCGGCGCGTGGTCGCTCGGGCGTTCCCAGGTACGCGGCTCGCGGTCGATGCCCGAGGCCACCGCGCTGCCCTTCAGCGCGTCGGAGACCAGGGTCAGGTCGATGCGCAGGCCCAGGTTGCGGCGGAAGCCCGCGGCACGGTAATCCCACCAGCTGAAGGTGCCCGCCTCGTCGTTGTGCAGGCGGAAGCCATCGTGCAGGCCCAGCTGCAGCAGCTTGTTGAGCGCGCCGCGCTCGGCAGTGGAGGTGAGGATGTGGTTTTCGTTCCACACCTCCGGGTCGTGCACATCGCGCGCGTCCGGGGCGATGTTGAAATCGCCCATCACGATCAGCTTCGGGTGCCGCTGCAGTTCTTCGGCGATCCAGGCATGGACGGCCTCCAGCCAGCGCAGCTTGTAGTCGTACTTGTCGGTGCCGATGTCCTGGCCGTTGACCACGTACAGGTTGATCACCCGCAGGTCGCCGAAGGTGCCGGCGATGACACGCTTCTGCTCGTCCTCGAAACCGGGAATGCCGATCTGCACGTCCTGCGCGGGCTCACGCGAGAGCAGCGCCACGCCGTTGTAGGTCTTCTGGCCGGCGAACACGCTGCGGTAGCCGGCGGCGATCAGCGCCGAATCGGGGAACTTGTGGTCCTCCAGCTTGGTTTCCTGGATACCGACGATGTCCGGGCCGAACGCCTTGAGCCACTGCTCCAGGTGCGGCAGGCGGACATTGAGCGAATTGACGTTCCACGAGGCGATCTTCATGCGGGGCATTCTACCCGGGTGGGGTCTGGTAGACGCCAACCCTGGTTGGCGCTTGGCACCTACCGGTAGTGCCGGCCGCTGGCCGGCAACGGTTGATCCGGCGCGCTTACAGCGCGCTCTGTGGGCGCACCTTCAGCACCGCATTCTCGGTGGCGCAGTCACGGCTGGAGTGCAGGCCGGCCTTGCGCGCGGCAGCGATCTCCCTGCGCGCGGCCAGCAGATCCTTGTTGAAGGCGGCGTTGTCGTGCAGGCGGGCCACGGCGGCGGCGCCCATGAAGCGGCCTTCGAGGATGTCGCTCTGCCAGTGCACGTTGCACACCAGGCGGCTCTCGCCGTAGTTGCGGCCACGGGCCTGGATGGCATCGGCGCGATCCGGCGCAATCTCCGACAGGATCAACGCCCAGGCCCAGCCGATCGAGGTGTGGCCGGACGGGTAGGAACCATTCTTGCGCAGGCCCTCCTCGTCCTTCGGCGAGCAGGTCGGCTCACCATTGACCATGAACGGGCGTGGGCGCTGGTAGTGGTTCTTGGCGGCCTTGGTGGCGGCGCTGGCGTCGATCCGGCTGCGCTCGAGCAGGCGGTACAGGGCCGGGGTCTTCACCGCATCGACGTCGATGTCGGCGGCACAGGAGAAGTGGTTGGCGCCTTCGGGGAAGCTGAGTTCGGCATCGATGCCGGCCTGGGCGAAGCGCGGGCCGCCACGCAGCGCGCGGGCTTCACGGCTGACCTGTTCGTCGAGGGCGAGGGCAGCCGAACCGGCCGCTGGCGGCGCCGGCACCAGGTCGAGGCTGGCCGGTACCGCGCTCTTGTCCAGGTAACCCACCGCCTTGGTGGTGATGTTGGCTTCGACGGCGGTCGGCTTGGCGGCGGTGGCGGCGCAACCGGCCAGGGCCACAGCGACGGCAAGGCCGAGCAGCGGGCGGGCAGGGTGGGACATCAGC
>NZ_JAPTFX010000271.1:0-1639 GCF_030985895.1 Stenotrophomonas sp. Sm6012
GCTACCGGGGGGGGGGGGGCGGCCGCGCGCCCCCACTACCCAACGAAAAGGCCGGCGTTCGCCGGCCTTTTCATTGATCAGGTCATGTCGACCAGATTCTCGATCTTCACGTCCGGATTGACGTCGGCTTCGTAGTCGACGCCGTCCACGCCGAAACCGAACAGGCGCAGGAAGTCGGCCTTGTAGCCGGCCAGGTCGCTGATCTCGTACAGGTTCTCGTTGGTCACCTGCGGCCACAGCGCAACCACCTTGCCCTGCACGTCCGCGGCCATTTCCTTGTAGTCGGCACGCAGGCGGCCTTCCTCATCGACCAGCGCAACGGTGTGGCCATCGGCATCGACCAGGTCGTGGCGCAGGCGATCGATCGCCACGCCATCGGACTTGCCGCCGTAGAGGATGTCGTACAGCACGTCCAGCTGCTCGATGCAGCCTTCATGGGTGCCCTTTTCCTTCATCACCTTGAACAGCAGCGACAGGTACAGCGGCATGGTCGGAATGGCCGAGCTGGCCTGGGTGACCACGGCCTTCAGCACCGACACGCGCGCATCGCCACCGATCTTTGCCAGCTTCTCGCGCAGGCCCAGCACCTTGGTGTCCAGGTCCTTTTTGGCGGCACCGATCGAGCCGTTCCAGTAGATGGCCTGGGTGATCTCTTCGCCCACGTAGGTGAAGGCGGTGGTGGTGCAGCCGTTGGCCAGCACACCGGCATCGGCCAGCGCATCGATCCACATCTGCCAGTCTTCACCACCCATGACCGCGACGGTGCCGGCGATCTCTTCGGCGGTAGCCGGCTGCAGGTGGGTCTCGGTCAGCACTTCCTTGTCGGTATCCAGGCCACGCAGGGTGATCGGCTCACCGATCGGCTTCAGCGTGGAGCTGATGATTTCACCGGTCTTCGGGTGCTTGCGGCGCGGTGCAGCCAGGCTGTAGACCACCTGGTCGACCTGGCCAAGATCGGCCTTGATCATCTCGATGGCCTTGGCCTTCACCTCATCGGAGAAGGCGTCGCCGTTGATGCTCCTGGCGTACAGGCCGGCTTCGTCGGCGTACTTGTGGAACGCGGCCGAGTTGTACCAGCCGGCGGTGCCGGGCTTGGACTCGCTGCCCGGACGCTCGAAGAAGATGCCCAGGGTCGCCGCGCCGCTACCGAACGCAGCGGTGATGCGCGCCGCCAGGCCGTAGCCGGTGGAGGCACCAATGACCAGCACGCGCTTGGGGCCGTTCTGGATCGGCGGGCGGGCGCGGATGTAGTCGATCTGCTGCTTGACCGCGGCCTCGCAGCCGGTCGGGTGGGTGGTGACGCAGATGAAGCCGCGGACGCGCGGTTTGATGACCATGGATACCTCGGGTTGGCAGATGCGGCGCGCGGGGCGCTCAGCAGGAATACGGGCGCGCGCCTGCGCGCGCGAACCGCAGGATCGTAGTGCGCGGGGGAAGATTGCACAACCGACGCTGGCGTAGGGTGGTTCTCTTTTCGCAGGGCTTGCAGCCCTGCACCCGCCGGAAGCCAGAGCAGCGTCAACGTCAAAAGCTGGGTTCCTGTGGGTTGGCGGGGTGGATCCGGTTGCGGGGGCGCTGCAAGTACGTCCATGTAAGCTCGGTCGCCGCATCCATGCGGCTCACGCCCCGCAACCGGACC